>ONLC01000107.1 GCA_900318545.1 uncultured Eubacteriales bacterium | reverse complement strand
GAATGGGCTGACGGTATGAACTCCGCCCGCTGCGGTCAGGTCAAGGACTTCGTGGCGGTCGGCGACGTCGATATCAAGGTCATCGGTGCCGACAACCAGATCATCGACACTCAGATCCCTGTAAGGGAGATACTCGAGCAGATGATCTCTAAGCTTTCCATTCCGCCCTTTGTGCTGGGGCTCAACTGGAACACCTCGGAGCGTATGTCCAGCCAGCAGGCTGACATTCTCACCAGCGAGCTTGAATACTACCGCAGGCTCCTGACTCCGGCACTGGAGGATATATGCTCTGCTTTCCTGAGGCTCTCGGGCTGTGCAGGCAGACCCACGATAGAGTGGGACAACATAAACCTTCAGGACGAGGAAGCTCTTGCACGCTCACGCCTGTACAATGCTCAGGCTGAGCAGATTGCAGGTAAGCTCAAAGGGAGCGAAAACTGAGTCAGCACGGTGAAAAGTATCCGGATCACACGCACGCTGTACCTGAGGACAAGAAGGATACCTGACACCTGCATATAAACACACGAAAGGAGAGAAACAATGTCACAGAAGATCACAAAGGAAGAGCTTGAGCTTATAAATTCCTACGCTCAGACTGAGCTTACGGAGGACGAGCTCTTCACATTCAGCGTTGTCCTCTGCGATGACAGCGTTGACAGAGATCTTGAGCGTTTCAGCACTGACGCTCTGCAAAAGCTTGCGGAGCTCTTTAAGGGACGCACAGGCATCTTTGACCATGACCCCAAGGGCGAGAACCAGACCGCAAGGATATATTCCTGCGAGGTAATAAATGACGGTGAGACAAACCGTCTGCTTGCAAAGGCATATATGGTACGTACTGAGGGTAACGCCGACCTTATCGCAGAAATAAAGGGCGGCATCAAAAAGGAGGTCTCGGTAAGCTGCTCGGTGGCTAAGAAAATATGCTCTGTCTGCGGTGCGGACGTTTACAAGGAGCCCTGTATGCACATCAAAGGTCATGAATATGACGGCAGAACCTGCGTACACATCTTAGACGAGCCGACCGATGCTTACGAATGGTCCTTTGTGGCTGTTCCTGCACAGAAGGGAGCAGGCGTTACAAAGACCTTCACAGATCAGCAGAGGGTGGATAAGCTTCTGAATGATGAGGAGGCAAGGCTTCGTGAGGAGATACTCAGAATGAGCTATTTCTGCAAGCCCTTCGTCAGTGCAGAGGCGGTTTCGGCTATGACCTCTGCTATGAACGCAGATCAGCTGAAAAGCCTGAAAATAAGGCTCAGAAAAGCAATGCTCGAGGACGGAGAAAGATATTACAGCGAGGAGCAGTCATATCTTCCGACCGACAGCAGTGACGACAACAGCAGCTATAAATGCTGACTATAAACAACAAAGGAGAAATGAAAATGTATAACAACATCAAACTTGAAAAGGGACTTTATTCGATCACAGGCAAGACATTCACACAGGCTCTCGAGGCACTCGATCCTGACAGCAATTACGCAGGCACAGAGCTTGCAGGCCTTGACGCTTTCGAGAGACAGCTCAAGAGGTTTGACATAAGGGTTAAGGGAGCAGATTCAGACAGAGTGGAGAAGTTTTTCGTATCCACAGAGTCGGCAGTGCTCTTCCCTGAGTATGTCAGGAGAATGATAAAGGCAGGCATGGACGAGGTATCCATTATCCCGAACGTTGCCGCAGCTGTTACCTACACCGACAGCACCGACTACAGAGGTCTGACAGTTACATCTGACGGCAATTCCGATCAGGTCAGCGAGGCTGGAACTGTTCCCGTGACTACGGTAAGACTCTCAGCAACTAATCTTGCACTCACAAAGTACGCAAGAAGACTCAGCTGCTCTTATGAGTCTGTCAGAAAGCACAGACTTGAAGCCTTCGGAGTTATCCTCAGAAACCTCGGTGCGGCTATCAGCCGTGATGTGAACAAGCTCATTATCGACACACTTTCCGCAGGTGCAGGCGAGGTGGAGCTCAAGGGTGCATCTATCACCTATGCCGATCTTACAGCCTTCTGGGGTGCTATGACCGACTGCAACATGACCACTATGGTGTGCTCGCCTGCGGCTATGGCTGAGATACTCGGTCTGTCCGAGATGAAGTACTGCATCGGCGAGTATATGTCGGGCGGTACAGTCGATACACCCTACGGTGTGACCCTCGTGAAGAGTGCTGAGGTTGAGGACGTTCTCTGTGTGGGCGTTGACAGAAACAGTGCAGGTGAGATGGTGCTCGGAACTGACGTTATCGTTGATTTCGATAAGCTCATCTCAACACAGTGCGATGAGATCGCAGCATCTGTTATCGTGGGCTTCAGCAAGATATGCCCGGGAGCTGTAAAGGTGCTTACCGCAAAGGGCGAATAATATTCTTTGGGTACAGGGCAGGAGCTATCCTGCCCGATGCCCTTACAGGAGGGATAAAAATGAAACTGGATCAGAAAACGATAATGAGTGAATTTATAATGCTGGCAGAGCTTGATGAGAGCGAAGCACCTGTGTACGAGAGCGTGGTTCTTGAAGCTATGAAAAAGACGGAGGCTGCCCTCGATCATGATAAGGTCAGACCCTCAGACCTTGCTGTCTGCGAGCACCTTGCTGCCTGCGAGGCGGTTTATGAGCTGGCACTTATCAAATGTGCGGGAGAGCGTTATATAGTAACGGCAGGCGGCAGAGCAGGTCAGCGGCTGGAGAGCCTTTCCAGAGTCGAGGCGGCAGAAAAGCTCAGAGAAGAGGCAAGAGCAAGAGCGGCAGGTCTTTTATGTGACGAGGACTTTGTGTTTGCCCTTGCAGACGGCTAGAAAGGAGACTGTATGGACAATCTGAATACGACCTTAAATACTGTGATGACTGTCGCAGGGCAGGCAGGCTTCATCGCATACAGAGAATTTGTCGATGATGATGCCGCAGGAAAGAAGGATTCTATGATAGCCTTTGTAGGCGTCGGCAGCACACGGGAGATAGCTCAGTGCGTGGTGGGCTCGGCTGTTATGAGCGAGGTGGAGAGCGTCATCACCGTAAAGCTTTACGGTAAAGTGTGCTCCTTCCGTGACTTTTTCGTGCTGGAGGATCATATATCGCTTCTGTTTGAAAAGCTTGCAGGCTCGGGAGAGCTCCTCTCACGGGTGACAAAGCTTTCACGGGTAAAGCAGGACGCATCACTCGGCAGACTTGGAGCAGAGCTGGAGCTAACAGTCAGAACGCTTGAAACGGGGGCTGATAATATATGATGAACATAGGGAGAATAGAGCTTAAATTCTCGGGCTCATCGGAAAAATACAGCTTTGACTCCGTCACCGAGACCTTTGGCTCTGTGATATCGAAGACACCTGCTTATGAGGGCGTATACTCGGTCATAAGCGGAGTAAGGGAGCGAAGCTTTATCCTTAAAGGAAAGCTCACAAGAGAGCAGCTCTCAGCGTATGAGGGTATGAAGGCTTATACAGGCATGAAAAAGACGATAACCCTCGGCGGCAGCTCCTACAGCAATATGACATTGGAGAGCGTAAAGGCTGAGTTTGAGGGCAGTGCTCTTACAGGGAATATAACAGCAGTGCTTACGGAGGTGAGCTGATGAGCAGAACAAGCCTCTATATCAGGCTGCACCTTATGAACGGCTCGATGACGGAGTTTAGCAATGTGATCTCGGCAGTGGTCGATAAGGACTACTATCTGCCGTATACGAAGCTAAGTGCAAGTGTAATCATACCCGAGGGTGTAAGCCTTAGTGTAACCCAGGTAAAGAGGATAGAATTCTGGTACGGCGGAAAAAGGCTTCACAGGGGCTTTTCCGACAGAATGAAGATTCTGAAAACGGGCTCGCTCAGAACGCTGGAAGTATTCAGCAGGGGAGTTACGGCAGGCATTTGTCAGAGTGAATCAGAGCCGGGGATATGGTCGCAGGTTGATCTCGGAGATGTGGTCACAAGATGCAGAACTACTACCGAGATACTCTACGAGACAGGTACAGATAAGGTGAACTACGTTTATATCCTTGAAAACCAGTCCTCGTGGGACGCTGTGTGTGCTTATGCTCTGAAGGCTTATTCAAGGTACCCTTACATCTATTCGACGGGTACTGTAAGGGTAACAAAAAGCTCTGCGGTAAGAAATGTGAATAACCCTGTCATACTGTCAAACGGTACTTCACTCGATACGACGAGGCTGCTTACAAAGCTCTATATGCTCGATCTGAGCGATGAGTACAGCTACTCTGCCGAGGATACCTTCGCACAGAACTTTGGTATTCAGAGGGAGAAATATCTCCCGTTTGACAAGCAGTGGCTGCAGGACGAGGAGGAGGGTCTTCGCATGAGGCTCAAATACAGCAGAAGAGCGAGCCGTGCGTATCAGCTGAGATATGTCGGCTACAACGATGAGGACATCACCGATAAGGTGAATATCACAGGTGCGGGCCCGCTCTCGGCACAGCTGACGGTCGGGGCTGTACGAATAAGCTTCGGACCTCTCGGAGTGGAAACAACGCTTACCGAATACAACGACGGCTTTCTTCCGTAATATTTCGGGCATAGGAGCTTTGGCTCTTATGCCTGAATTTTTCTCTTTACAAGAGCAGTATTTTGTGATATAATGATAATATATCGGAATGAAAGGTGTGCTTGTGATGAAGCTTGTATGTATGAAGCTGTTTTCGGATTTTGAATGTACGGGAAAGTACTGCCGCCATAACTGCTGCAAGACAGGCTGGGATATTGAGATAGACAAGCCGACTCTTGACTATCTCGACTCGGTAGGTGACTGCTCCCTCAGAAGCATAACCGAGACCGATGAGGACGGCACCTTTCTTATCCGTGAGGACGGCAAATGCCCTCTGCTGACAGCTGACGGGCTGTGCTCCTTACAGCTTAAATACGGAGCGGAGCATATCTCGGATATCTGCCGTGAGCACCCGAGGTTCTATGAGTGGTTCGGAGGATATAAGGAGGCAGGCGTGGGGCTTTGCTGCGAGGAGGCTGTAAGGCTGCTTTTGGAGGATAATTCGCCGCTTGTATTTGAGAGCAGGGAGATCGATGAAGAGGACGATTATCTGCGATATGACGAGGAGGTGTTCTCGGCACTGCTGGCTGCAAGAAATGCTCTTCTTGCGATGCTTACTGACAGGACTCTCCCGATACAGGAAAGGCTCAGGCGTCTGCTTTTTCACGGACAGCGTTTTCAGGACGCCCTCGATGATGAGGATATGCACCAGCTCTACACCGAGATAGACCACCTGAATGACCTCTCTGATATGCATGATGATCTCGCCACAGAGTATGATCCCGAGGTAATTGCCGCAGGCATATATGAGTACTGCTCTGACCTTGATATGCTGGATCCTGCTCTTTTCAATATGATGAGGTTCACCTTCTCAAAGGGCGGCATTGCCGACACGGTGAGGGCTTTTGACAAGCTTCACCCAGATAAGCTTTACATAATCGAGCATCTGGCGGTGTATTTTCTGTTCCGCTATTTTATGAAGGCGGTCAGAAGCTTTGAGATAATGGAGAAGATAAAGCTCACAGTGCTGAGCGTAATGATAATAAGAATGCTGATCGCTGCCGAGTGTGCCCCCATAGAGGACATAATCAGAGAGTACAGTGCGGAGATAGAATACAGTGCGGAAAACCTCGGGAAGCTTTATGAGGACTTTTATGCGGAAACCTTCTTCTCCTATGACGGGCTTATGAGCCTGATAATCTGATGAGGTGAAAAGATGAGCTTGTTTTCAAAGCAAAAAAAGCATACTCCCGTACCGCCCGAGTGTGAGGGCATGGAGATAAAGGTAATGTCCTCGACCTGCACGGGCGAGAAGACGATAGGCTTCTACAACAGGAATACAAGAGAGCTTATGTATATTGAGCTTGTGCGCTCTCAGGCGGATATAGATGCGTTTTATGAAAAGTACGGGGTTAATAAACCCTGATCTCCGCCGTTCGGCGGAGACAGAGCAGCTGCACCGCGCTCACATTTTGACATAGATGCGTTTTATAAGAATTACGGAACAGGAAAATAATCACAGGAGGAAATCACAATGGTTTATGAACTTGAACTCGGAAAAATGAAGATCTCGGCAGACGAAAACGGAGCAGAGCTCCACTCGCTGAACTACGAGGGCAGGGAATACCTCTGGCAGTGCGGCAAGGCTTGGGAAAGGTATGCACCTATTCTCTTTCCGTTTATCTGCTCGCCTAAAGACAGGACTTACATGGCAGACGGCAGGGAGTACAAAATGAAGGGCAATCACGGCTTTGCCCGTGACAGTGTTTTTGCTTTCAAGGAGAAGACCGCCGACAGCCTTACCTTTGTCCTCACCGAGAACGAGGAGACACTTGCTCAGTACCCGTATAAATTTGAGCTGACAGTTACCTACAAGGTCGAGGGCAATTCCGTCACTGTAATCAACAGGGTGAAAAACACCGATGAGCGTGACATCTATTTTTACATAGGCGGACACCCTGCCTTCAATGCACCTCTCATTGAGGGCGAAAGCTTTGATGACTATTACGTTGAATATGCAGAGCAGGAAAAGATAACTCAGAAGGTCGATGGCAGAGAGATAACCGTTCTTGACCATGAGAAGAGAATAGATATGACACGCTCTGTATTTGATAATGACGCTCTTATCCTTGAAAACCCGAACTCAAAGGCTGTGTCGTTAAGGTCGAATAAAAATTCCCACAGTGTAACGGTCGAGTTCCCCATGTCGGAGTGCATAGCTGTATGGTCTCCGACAGGCGACGATGAGGCAAAGTTCGTGTGTCTGGAGCCCTGGACCTCTGTTCCTACGAATTATGATGATGACTTTGAGAAGCTGGAGGATAAGCCCCACGCAATAAGCCTTAACCCGAACAAGGAGTATGAGTATAAATACAAAATAGTATTGGAGTAAGCAAATGAAAGCAGTAATACAGAGAGTTACACACGCCGAGTGCGTGATAGACGGAAAAGAGGTCGGAGCTATAAAAAACGGCTTTATGATACTTTTCGGAGCAGGCGAGGGCGATACCGAGGCTGACTGTGATAAGCTTGCAGACAAGATCTCAAAGCTTCGCATTTTTGCAGATGAGAACGATAAGACGAACCTGTCTATTGATGATATAGGCGGAGATATGCTCATCATATCGCAGTTCACCCTATTTGCGGACTGCCATAAGGGCAACCGCCCGTCATTTATCAATGCAGGCAAGCCCGATGAGGCAAGCAGGCTTTATGACTATTTCTGTG
>ONLC01000173.1 GCA_900318545.1 uncultured Eubacteriales bacterium | reverse complement strand
GGTCGATAATATAGTGATCGAGACTGTAAAAATGATGTTCAGCCACATCAAGGAATCACCTGATGAAGCTGTGCTGAAAAGGAATTTTGACAAGGACATGAGAGGGTGCAGGGCTAAGATCACCAAGATAGACCACGACATTGAAAAGGAAAAGAAAAAGCTGACAACTCTTGAAAACGAGGTTGCCGACAGCCTACTCGGAACGAGCCAGTATTCACCGGAGCTTTTGAATAAGCTTATAAATCAGCAGAGTGCTGTTATAATGCAGTATGAAGCTGATAAGGAAACGCTGCAGGCTGAAATGGCAAATAAAAAGAGATCAATGGAGAGTATCAAGCCCATGTATGACATTTTCAAGGGCTGGGCAGAAGAATTTGATACTTGCTCCCTTGAACGCAAGAAAATGATAATATCCCAGCTTATCACCAGAATTGAGCTTTACCGAGGGTACGATGTTAAGATCGAGCTCAATATGAATTACAAGCAGTTCTGTGATGACTGGGACATAGTAAACACTAACAGCGGATTGACATAGGGATTATGTCAACGCCTTAATTTTTTAACCTATGGGACGTACAACCAATCGCTATATTTAGAGCATTCGGCTGTTAACCGAAGGGTCGTTGGTTCGAGTCCAACTCATTTCAATCCGAGCACTTTGGGTGTTCGGATTTTTTGTTTATTTCTGATAAATTAAGGCACTTTATCTGTTTGTTCGTGTGCCTTTTACTTGATTTATCTATTTGTATATGATATTATATATTTATTGATCAACGTAGTTGGATACGCAAAGGAGAATATTATGGAAATTGAATACAGACGACTGACTGACAACGAGCTTGATACATTTATAAAAATGAGACTTGTTCAGCTTAGGGAGGAAGGAGCAAAGGAGGATATCGACCTTTATCCTGCGCTTAAAGACTATTATACAAGGCACATGGCTGATGACACTTTTGTGGCTTGGCTTGCTTTGGACGGTGATAAGATCATCGGTACAAGCGGAATGTCATTCGTTGAAAAGCCGCCTTATTACAGCTGCCCCAGCGGCAAGATAGGATTATTATCCAGTATGTTCACCGATAAGGAATATCGGCGTAAAGGCATAGCAAGCGAGCTTTTGAAGCGTGTGGTAGATGAAGCAAGAAACTACGGCTGCGGAATAGTTCAGATCACCG
Source organism: uncultured Eubacteriales bacterium (assembly GCA_900318545.1). Taxonomy (GTDB): domain Bacteria; phylum Bacillota; class Clostridia; order Oscillospirales; family Ruminococcaceae; genus Hominimerdicola. The sequence goes on along the minus strand of ONLC01000173.1, from coordinate 4,617 downwards.
CTTCGGATATGGGTGTCAAGCTCTATACAGCTTTCGGGTTTACACACAACAAAAATTTCATGCAGTATAAACTGTAACGGAGAAATCACTATGAATGAGATATTTACCAGAGTCAGCACCCGTGAATTTGAGGACAGACCTGTTGAGCCCGAGAAGATCATACAGCTTCTCAAAGCCGCTATGCGGGCACCCTCGGCAGGTAACCAGCAGCCGTGGGAATTCTATGTTGTGACGGACAAGGAGCGAATAAAGGCACTTTCGGAGATAAGTCCCTATGCCGCCTGCGCTAAAAATGCGCCTGCCGTTATCGTCCCCTGCTATCGGACTGAGGGTCTTCGCTGGGACGAAACGGTACTTCTTGACCTTTCGTGTGCCACTGAAAACCTGATGCTTGAAGCGGTATCACTTGGACTGGGCTCAGTCTGGCTTTGTGCAGCTCCGTTGAATGACAGAATGACAAAGGCAGAAGCTGTTCTTGGAAATCCTGATGGGCTTCACGTATTTGCTGTTGTGCCTGTGGGCTATTCTGCGGAAACGAGGAAACAGAAGGATAGGTTTGATGAAAGCAGGATACATTATCTATGAGAATAATAAGAACAGCAGCATTAGCTGACTTGAAAAGCATCGCAGCAGTCGAAGATGAGCTTTGAGAACTGCTGTCACACCGAAATCTATTGCATGTGCTATAACAATATTCTCTCTGCGGCTTTCCGACAGCTCTTCAAAGCTGTAATACGGTATGATCTCGAATCCCATTCCGTGAATCCTTCATAAGGACTGTAAAATAGTGATTGTGAGGTATTCCGTTCTAATAACTATGAATAAATACTTTACTTTTCTTGCATTCTGGACATGACCTAATAGCGGTATTCGTTCAGCGTGGCAATATCCATAGCTAAAGTCCGCCTCACGCTTAAAATGCCCATCAGCTCCAGCCGTTCGCAGAGCACAGCTGTCCTCTTAGTTCTCCTGCCGCAGCAGCTTCAGTAGCCCTAATAGCTTAATCTTCGTATTGATAAACACTCAGATAACAGCAGAATCAAAGACAATAAAACCGAGGACGCCGGATTATTTGCAGATCCAGCGTCCTTATTCATTTTTATCAGGGTGTAATTCTATTGTAAACCTATATGTGCTTATACTGATAAATGTATAATAGTAATGATTTATTCCGATTTATGTGATATACTTGTAAAAAAGAATTGTAACTTACTTTGTGAACGGAAGTATTTTACATATAATTACCTGTTTAAGGAAGATAAAAATGGATAAACAACCTTCATTATTTAGAAAAAAATCACTTGACAGAATAACTGAGCCGGAAAGGCTCACGGATTATCTGCGTGTCTCAAAACCCATGTCCATGCTCGTACCTATTGCACTGTTCATCGCTGTGATCGGAGCAGCAGTGTGGGGCTTTACGGGTACAATAGAGCTTTCCGCAGACGGGAATGCTTTGGTATCTGAGGGTCATGCGACGATTATTCTCACGGATAACAGCCGCTATTATCTTGATGAGGGTATGCGTTTCAGTATCATGGATAATGAGTACGTTATACAGTCCACAGACTTCAACGAGTTTGAGCAGAGGGTGGGCTATGCGGAGGTGGCGGAATATGACGGAACATATCCTGTCAGCATAACAGTGAGAAAGGCCCACCCTTTTGAACTGATCTTTGAGGTATGATATATGGGCAAGTCAAGTATAAAAAGCCCCGTCACAAAAGGGGTCGCAAAAGTACCCGTTATTTTACAGCTTGAAGCACTTGAATGCGGGGCGGCAGCGCTTGCGATGGTGGCGGCATATTACGGAAAATGGCTCACCCTTGAACAGGCAAGGGCTGACTGCGGAGTTTCACGGGACGGCTCAAATGCCGCTAATATAGCTAAAGCTGCAATGGCTTACGGCTTCAAGGTGAACAAATACAAAAGAAATCCCCAAAGCATAAGGGAGAAGGGCGTGTTCCCGTGTATCATACACTGGAACTTTGATCACTTTGTGGTCCTGAACGGCTTTAAGGGGAAATACGCATATATAAATGATCCCGCATATGGGACTGTCAGAGTCAGCGAGGAGGAGTTTGACCGTTCGTTTACGGGTATAACCATAAACCTCGTGCCGGGCGATGACTTTCAGACAGGCGGCAAAAAGCGGAACGGGCTGTTCACGGAGTTCAGAAGGCTCGGGGCTGGCGGCACTGCTATGGCTATGATATGCACAGCGTCTGTCGCTGCGGCAATTATCGCAGTGGCTTATCCGCTGATAACAGGGTTCTACATAGATGACCTTACCGAAGCACAGAACAAAGGGATAATGCCGTACTTTGTGACCTCTCTTATCGTGCTTGCGGTTATACAGCTCGCAGCGGCGTGGATACAGACCGCCTGCAGGCTGAGACTGAACGGAAGGCTCTCAGTATCGGGCTGCTCTACATATATGTGGAAGCTCATGCAGCTTCCTATCGAGTTTTTCGCTCAGAGACCTTCAAGTGATGTGTATATCAGAATGGATATGCTCGAAAGCATGACCGCTTCGGTGGTGAACTTTATTGTACCGCTTGTGATGAATACCGCTGCGGCGATACTTTGTATCGTGCTGATGATAAAAAGCAGTCTGCCGCTCACAGCTGTAAGCGTCAGCGTACTGGCGGTAGATATTGCCCTCTCAAGGCTCATCTCCTGCACTCACCGAAACACCGTTCGTGCTTTGGAGAGGGACAAGGAAAGGCTCTCGGCAGAAACGCTTTCAGGGCTCAGTATGATAGAGACTATAAAGGTAAGCGGTGCGGAAGATTCGTATTTCGAGAAGTGGTCGGGCTTGCAGGCGGCTGTGGGTACACGCAGTGCTTCTGTGGGGCGTTACGGGGCTTTACTTGGCAGTATACCGGATCTTCTGTCCTATGTTTTGTATTTCCTGGTAATGATAATGGGTATTGCACTTGTCATGCAGGGAAGAACTTCTCTCGGGACAGTATGGATGTTTCAGGGACTGCTGAGCCTGCTCTTGTCACCCGTGTTATCTCTTTCGGGAGCAGAAAAAAAAGCTCAGACGATAAAAACACAATACGAGCGTGTCGATGATATATTGAATTATTCCCCTGACAAGATTCTCACAGATACCTCGTCAGACGAAGCCTTGTGCAAACTTCGGGGAGATATAGAGCTTAAAAACATTACTTTTGGCTATTCGAGGCTCTCGGAGCCTGTTATCAAAAACTTCTCGCTTTCGGTCAAGTCCGGCAGCAGAGTGGCGCTGGTTGGAGCATCTGGCTGCGGAAAATCAACGCTTTCGGGACTGATATCGGGACTGTACGAGCCCTGGGAGGGAGAGATACTCTTTGACGGCAGGCACAGAAACGAGATACCAAGAGACGTTATGACAGGCTCTGTTGCCGTGGTAGATCAGGATATAATGCTGTTTGACGGCTCGATCAGAGACAACATAAGAATGTGGGACAGCTCTATAGAAGACTTTGATGTGATACTCGCAGCCCGTGATGCTCAGATACATGAGGATATAATTGCTCGTGAGGGCGGCTACAAGGCGAGGATATCCGCCGGCGGACAAAATCTTTCGGGCGGACAGATGCAGAGAATGGAAATTGCAAGGGTACTGGCGGCAGACCCTTCGATCATAATACTTGACGAGGCTACCAGTGCTCTTGATTCGCAGACTGAAGCCGATGCGATGAAGGCGATAAGAGAGAGAGGAGTCACCTGCCTGATCATCGCCCACAGGCTGTCAACTATCCGTGACTGTGATGAGATCATAGTGATCGATAAAGGCAGGATCACCGAGAGAGGAACACACGAGGAACTAAAGGCTCTCGGAGGAAAATACGCGGAGCTCGTCGTAAGCGAGTGAAAGGGGAGCGGAGCTTGAATTTGTTTGAAAAGCAGACTGAAAAGCGCAGAGAGCATGACAATCGGCTCCTCGAAAGCACCTTTGTTCGGACCGCAGCGATAATATACGGTCAAAGAACAGCCGATGAACTGCTTGACGAAAGTATCATAACGGAAAGGGCTATAGACGAGATATTCAGGTACTATCATATGACCCCACCCGAGATACCCGAGGAGATCACAGACAGCGATGAACAGCTCGACTACTGCCTGCGCTGCTGCGGCTTCATGAAGCGAAGGGTAGTCCTTACAAAGGGCTGGTACAAGAACGCCTACGGTGTGATGCTGACACACAGAAAGGACAGCGGAGAGCCTGTTGTGCTTACTCCCGATAAACTTGGTACGGGCTACAGGTTCAGAGAACGTTCGGGAGAGATGAAGAAGGTAAACAGCCGAACCGCGGAGCTTTTTGAAGAAAGCGCTTACTGCTTCTACAAGCCGCTTCCTGACGGAAAGCTGACGGCTAAAGACCTTCTGCTTTATATGAAGGGCTGTATGCGGGCAAATGAATGGGTAAGGCTCGCAGTATTCGTGCTCATTATGACGGCTCTTGGGCTGCTTATCCCACCCTCGGTAAGAGTGCTGAGCCGATATGCGGCAGCGATAGGCAAGCCCTCGCTCATCATGGCTCTTGGGGCGTTCTTGCTCTGCACGGTGATATCGGCGCGGCTAATAAATACAGCCGTAAACACGATGGTGCACAGACTCGGTGAA
>ONLC01000213.1 GCA_900318545.1 uncultured Eubacteriales bacterium | reverse complement strand
TTTTGCTTCAAGGCATCTCCTGAGGGGCAAAATTACGTTAAAAGTCTTTGGAAAGGGGTTTGGGGAAGAACCTTTCTTCAGAAAGGTTTTCCCCAATAGTTTCTGCGGGCAGTGCGGTAATTTAATATTTACAGCAATACATTTCGAAACTGGGATTTTTATTCGAGAAGCCCTTTTATGCCGTCTTTTTCAAAGCGTTCCTTATAGTAGCCGAGCTCGCTGCTGATCATGCCGTCTATGACTCTCATTCCGAGAACCTCTACAGGGGCTTTGTCATCGGTGAGGACGAGGTCGCCTGCTTCGTAGTGCTTTAGTGAGGCCGATACGCTGTCAAGGCAGGAGAAAAGGTCGGGGTCAGATATAGCAGCAATGTTTTTGTTCAGCCGCTCCAGCATTTTCGGGTCGTTTGAAGCGAACAGCTCCCTGTTTGTAGAGCCTGTAACATCGCTGGTGTAGACCTCTGAAAAGACCGATGAGATAGTGTCTGCAAGGTAGGCATTTATGCCGTCCTCCGCATCTGAACGCATATTCATATTCACAACCATTACTCCGCCGGGATTCAGACTGTCACGCACAAGTGTGAAGAACTCCTTTGAGGACATCTGAAACGGTATCGTTATATCCTGATAGGCATCGACCATGATCACGTCATATTTCTCTGCATGAGCAATACCGCTCTTGTATGCACCCTTCAAAGAATTGAGAAACGCCCTGCCGTCATAGGTGACAACATTCATATCCTCGCTCATATCAAAATACTCGTGAGCAAGGTCGGTGATCCTATCATCGATCTCAACACCGTCTATCACCATATCGGGGAAGTAGCTGCTGCACTGCTTTGCATAAGTGCCTGTTCCCATTCCCAGCACCAGAAGCGATGACTTATCCCCGCCCTCAGACATCATCGGGGCTGCAAGGGCTGTATCATAGTATAGTCCCGAAAGGCCGCCCTCCTTCATATATACGGACTGAACTCCGAACAAAACGTTTGTGGAGAGCACCGTGCGGTCACTCTCGTCCTTGACTTGCAGGTAGTTATACACGCTCTCGCCCTCAAAGGTGAGCTTCTTCTCCCAGAAGGCAAAGCCGATAGTAGTGCTTGTGATACAGAAAGCTATGAACAGCACTGTGCAGACTATTACTCTGACTGTACATCTTTTACAGGAGATAAAGTACACAATACCCAGCAGCAGGAGCACTCCCGAGAAGATAAGAAACGTTACCGCAGTACCTACCGCAGGTATGGTTATAAAGGTCGGAGCAAAGGTGCCTATTATGCTGCCTATGGTGTTGAAGGCTCCGAGAGTGCCAACGGTCTTGCCGTTGTCCTCTAAGCTGTCTGTGGTGTATTTTACAAGCGAGGGTGTTACCGTTCCAAGCAGAAACAACGGATACACGAAAATTATCATACAGGCGAGAAATGCCGCCCATATAAGGAAATTCGTGCTGACTGTAACTATCAGCAGAGCCGACACTCCGAGGATAACCAGCTTTCCTATAAAGGGGATAGCCGCTATCCACACAGCGGATATCAGAATGCGTTTATACAGCTTATCGGGGTCGGGATCCTTGTCGGCACTTTTTCCTCCAAAGTAGTTGCCAAGTGCCATAGCTATCATAATAGTGCCTATGATGATCGTCCATACTATCTGCGAGGAGCTGAAATAGGGTGCTAAAAGCCTGCTGGCTCCGAGCTCAACCGCCATAACGGACATTCCCGAAAAAAACTCTGTTAGATAAAGATACCACTTTTTATGCAGTATCGCTGCTTTTGGTTTTGTAGTTGTTTCCATAATGTGCCTTTCATTTCATATTATAGGTTTTTGCTTTGATATTATACCATACAACCGCCAAAAAAGCAACCCCAGTCCCCTAAAACACGCATTTTCAGCCTTCTATGTCCGCCCTTCAATCGCTTTGGTCAACAAACGGTCAGCTTTTAAGCTGCTTTAACAAAAACAGACCGCCCACTTGGGGCGGCCTGCTGTGTCAGATCAATATCAGATCATTATTCGTCTTTTTTCTTCTTTGTAACGATAAGTGCTGCGGCTGCGAGAGCTGCTGCTCCCATGCCTACGGCTGCACCTGTCGCAGGATTTGAGGTCGAGGCTGCTTCTGCTGCCTTTGAGGAGCTGTCAGCCTTAGACTCTTCCGCCTTGCTGCTGTCAGCCTTAGACTCTTCTGCCTTGCTGCTGTCAGGTGTGCTCTCGGAGCTTTCATTCTCCTGAGGTGCTGCGACCGTTACCTTGACAAAGCCTGCCTCGGTGTCAATGTGGTTATCGTCACCTGCTGCCATGTACCAAACGTAGTAATCTCCGGCTTCCTCAGCAGTCGGAAGAAGCTCGGTATAAGGCTCGAGGGCTCCGTTCTCGTCACCGATAGCATACAGCATTTTGCCGCCCTCGGCTTCACCTGCATTGACAAGCTCCTTTGCTGTGCCGTCAGCGATGAGGTCTTCCTTTGCGGTCGGGAGGGTCTTAACAGACGCATCGACCTTTGTGATCTCGGCAGTCAGGCGAATTTCAGGGCTGTCCTCATAGTTCTCGTCGCCGATGGTCATGTACCATACATAGTATTTACCTGCATCGACAGCGGTAGGTATGCTCTCAGTGTAAGGCTCAAGAGGGCCGTTCTCATCACCGATAGCGTAAACGAGCGTTCCGCCTGAAGTTTTGCCCGATTTGAGAAGCTGAAGCTCTTCACCTGTGTAAGGCTGTGACTCATTATTGGTTATTGAGATCTCGGGATAAGCCTTTCTGATGTTTACTACCTTGCTGCCGCTTACGGGGTCAGCCTCATAATTCTTTGATACGATGTAGAAATAAACCGTGTACTCGCCTGCGTTTGTGTACTCGGGATTTATGGTGCTGCCTGCTGTTTCGTAGTTCTCAGCGGTCAGCTCCTCGGTACCGTAGTAAACAACTGCATCGAACTCGCCGACATCAACTGTAATGCCGTGAGCATCACCGTCATAAACTGCATCATAGCCCAAAGCTGTGATCGTGAGAGGCGCTTTTGTGATCGTATACTTGCCGTTTACAAGAGTTGCGTTATAGTTGCTGTTTGCCTGCCAGCCTGTTGTTATTTCGTACTCGCCCACATCGGAGTCCTCATAAATGCCTGCTGAAAGCAGAACGCCTATATTATCGCTCTCGACGTAATCACCGCCTATAGTGTAGTCAAGCTCTGCGAGAGGCTCACCGTACTGGCTGCTCTTATCGTTTGCTGTGATCGTGATGTTTGCCTTTGCGATAGTAACAGTACCTGCGCTGTTCGGCTGTGCGGCAGAGCCGCTTGCCTTATAGTCAGTATTTGCCTCGGAGTACCAGCCTATCTCGTATGTTCCTGCGTTTACAGCCTTCGGGAAGCCGCTTGCAGCAGCAGTCCATGCGGTATCACCGGTCTTTCTGTAAACATAGTGCAGAGTGCCGCCTTCACCGCCGTTACTTGTCACAAGAGCCTGATCAGAGCCATTGTAGGTCAGGTTCTGAGCAAGAACAGGAGCGTAGGTGGGGGCGGTCTGAACACTTACCGCACAAGTCGCAGTCTTATCATCGGCGGTATCGTCCGTTCCGTTGGTGGCTGTAGCTGTGATCGTTGCCGTACCTGCTTTTACAGCCGTTACCTTGCCGTTTTCATCAACTGTTGCAACGCTCTCGTCGCTGCTCGACCATGTCACAGTCTTGTCGGTTGCGTCATCGGGTGATACTGTTGCGGTGAGAGTTTCGTCCTTGCCGACCTCGATGGTAGTCGCGGTCTTGTTAAGTGTCACGCCCGTGACTGCGACGGTGGCAAGCCCCTTGGAAAAGTAGAATGTTACATCTTTCATTGGATCCCCACCGAGATAAAACACATCGTTATT
>ONLC01000172.1 GCA_900318545.1 uncultured Eubacteriales bacterium | reverse complement strand
TAATAATTAATGAAAATTAATTTTTATACATATTAACACGAAAGGTGGAAATCTTATGAAATTTGGTTTCTTTGATGACGTAAACAAGGAATATGTCATCACTAACCCGAGAACTCCGTATCCGTGGATAAACTATCTCGGCTCACAGGCGTTCTTCTCTCTCATCTCCAACACAGCAGGCGGCTACAGCTTCTATAAGGATGCGAGACTCAGAAGAATAACACGTTACCGCTACAACAACGTGCCTATCGATATGGGCGGCAGATATTTCTATATCAACGACAACGGCACAGTATGGAACCCGGGCTGGTCTCCTGTTAAGACCGAGCTTGATGCGTATACCTGCCGTCACGGTATGGGCTATACAGTCATCAAGGGCGAAAAGAACGGCATCGAGGCTGAGGTGACTTTCTTCGTTCCAAACAACTATAACGGCGAAGTTCAGCAGGTAGTCCTCACAAACAAGAGCAGCGAGAAGAAGACCTTCAAGCTCTTCTCTTTCGCAGAGTGGTGTCTGTGGGATGCTCAGGACGACTGCACAAATTTCCAGAGAAACTTCTCAACAGGCAGAGTTGAAGTTGACGGCTCTGTTATTTACCATAAGACTGAATACAGAGACAGACGCGACCACTATGCTTTCTACTCTGTAAACGACAGCATCGACGGCTACGATACCGACCGTGACGCATTCATCGGCCTGTACAACGGCTTCAACGATCCTCAGGCTGTTATCGCAGGCAAGGCAACAGATTCCTTCGCTGACGGCTGGTCTCCGATCGCTTCTCACTACAAGCAGATCACCCTTGAAGCAGGCGAGAGCAAGACTCTCGTTTTCATACTTGGCTATGTTGAGATGCCTGTCGATCAGAAGTTCGAGGCTGACGGCAAGACTATCAACAAGGTAAAGGCAAAGGCTATGATCGAGCAGTTCAATACTCCCGAGAAGGTAGCCGCAGGTCTTGCAGAGCTCAGAGAGTCATGGGACAAGCTGCTGGGCATACTCAACGTTTCCACCCCAAGCGACAAGGTAGACCGTATGGTGAATATCTGGAACCAGTATCAGTGCATGGTAACATTCAACCTGTCACGTTCTGCTTCCTACTTTGAGTCAGGTATCGGCAGAGGAATGGGCTTCCGTGATTCCAACCAGGATATACTCGGCTTCGTTCACCAGATACCCGACAGAGCAAGAGAGAGGATCATTGATATCGCTTCCACACAGCTTCCTGACGGCGGATGCTATCACCAGTATCAGCCGCTTACCAAGAAGGGCAACTCCGATATCGGCGGTGACTTCTCTGACGATCCGCTGTGGATGATACTCTCTGTTTCCGCATACATCAAGGAAACAGGCGACTGGGGCATACTCGATGAAATGGTGCCGTACGACAATGACGAGTCCAAGGCAGCGCCTATGCTCGATCACCTGAAGGTATCCTTCTACCACATCGTAAACAACCTCGGTCCTCACGGACTGCCTCTTGCTATGCGTGCAGACTGGAACGACTGCATAAACCTGTCATGCTATTCTGATACTCCGGGCGAGAGCTTCCAGACATATACCAACCCCAAGTTCGCTGCCGAGGGCGGCTACTCCAAGATAGCCGAGTCCGTAATGGTAGCTACGCTGTTCACATACACAGGTCCTAACTACGTTTCGATACTCAAGCATCTTGGCAAGGACGACGAGGCTGCTGCTGCGCAGGCTGAGATCGACAAGATGAAGAAGAACGTTATGGAGTCCGCATGGGACGGCAGCTGGTTCCTCAGAGCTTATGACGCTAACGGCGAGAAGATGGGCTCCAAGGAGTGCGAAGAGGGTCAGATATTCATTGAGCCTCAGGGCTTTGCTATCATGTCCGAGATAGGCAAGGAGCAGGGCGCTGACATGAAGACGCTTGCTGCTATTGACGAAAGACTTAACACCAAGTTCGGTCTTGTACTCAACAACCCTGCATTCACCAAGTACTATATCCAGTACGGTGAGATCTCCACATACCCCGGCGGATATAAGGAGAACGCTGGTATATTCACACACAACAACGCTTGGATAATCTGTGCTGCTGCGTATGCAGGCGAAGGCGACCAGGCATTCAAGTACTATTCCGAGATCGCTCCTGCATTCACTGAGGAGACTTCCGATATTCACAAGACCGAGCCTTATGTATACGGTCAGATGATCGGCGGCAAGGACGCAGGCTCTGATATCGGTCAGACAGGCAAGAACTTCGGTCAGGGCAAGAACTCCTGGCTGACAGGTACAGCTGCATGGAACATGGTTGCTATCTCCCAGTACATACTCGGTGTACAGCCTGATTTTGACGGCCTTAAGATAGATCCATCTATCCCTACCGAGTGGGACGGCTTCAATATCACCAGAAAGTACAGAGGCAACACCTACAACATAACTGTCAAGAACCCAGATCACATCTCAAAGGGCATTAAGTCCGTTGTATGTGACGGCGTAAAGGTCAGCGGCAACGTTCTGCCTGTATTTGATAAGGGCACAGAGCATACCGTTGAGGTAGTAATGGGCTAAAACACTTTGGTGGTTATCGGGGGAAACCCTTTTGGAGAAGGGTTATCCCCCGAACCCCTTTCCTAAACCTCTTATTGCTTTTTCGCCATTTGGGTTTACAACCCAAATAACGAAAAAGTAGTAGAGTTCAAAAAAGAGTTTGAGGATAATCTTTACCGAGAGAATTCTCACGATAAAGCATCAAAAGTGCCTTATCCAACACAGATACAAAAAAGAGCTATGGATCAAACCATAGCTCTTTTATTTCACAATTACATATCCAAATTATCAGTTGCCGTACTTTGCAGTGCTGATCTTGATTCCAGGACCCATTGTAGATGCAACTACAACGCTCTTGAGATACTGACCCTTTGCAGCAGACGGCTTAGCCTTTACGATAGCGCCGATAAGTGTTTCAAAGTTCTCGTTGAGCTTCTCAACACCGAAGGATGCCTTACCAATCGGGCAGTGGATGATGTTGGTCTTGTCAAGACGGTACTCGATCTTACCTGCCTTAGCCTCTGTAACAGCCTTGGCAACATCAGGTGTAACGGTACCAGCCTTTGGGTTCGGCATAAGTCCGCGAGGACCGAGGACCTTACCCAGACGGCCTACAACGCCCATCATATCAGGCGATGCAACTACAACGTCAAACTCCATCCAGTTTTCCTTCATGATCTTGTCAACAAGATCCATACCGCCAACATAGTCAGCGCCTGCCTCCTTGGCAGCGTCATACTTGTCCTCCTTGCAGAATACGCAAACTCTTACAGTCTTACCTGTTCCGTTAGGAAGAACAACAGCGCCTCTTACCTGCTGGTCAGCGTGTCTTGAGTCAACACCCAGACGAACGTGAAGCTCGATGGTCTCGTCAAATTTTGCCTTTGCGCCCTTAGCTGCGAGTTCGAGAGCCTCAGGAGCTTCATATGCTTTAGTTCTGTCGATAGCCTTTGAGCTTTCAACATACTTCTTGCCATGTTTCATAAATTTTCCTCCTCTTAAGTGGTAATACGGAATAATCCTCCCACCTCTGCGTTATTTCGCAGGTTTCGATCAATCCTCAACTACTACGCCCATTGAACGGCATGTGCCAGCGATCATGCTCATTGCACTCTCAAGGCTTGATGCGTTCAGGTCAGGCATCTTCTGCTCTGCGATCTTCTGGATCTGCTCCTTTGTGATCGTAGCGACCTTCTTCTTGTTAGGCTCACCCGATGCATGCTCGAGCTTGCAAGCCTTCTTGATAAGAACGGCTGCCGGAGGAGTCTTTGTGATGAATGTAAATGATCTGTCAGCATAAACTGTGATCACAACAGGGATGATAAGACCTGCATCGTTCTTAGTTCTCTCGTTGAAATCCTTTGTAAATGCCATAATGTTAACACCGTGCTGACCGAGTGCCGGACCAACCGGTGGTGCAGGAGTTGCCTTTCCTGCTGGGATCTGCAGCTTGATATAGCCTACTACCTTCTGTGCCATTATTTGCACCTCCATAATTAAGTGGTAAGGCGAGCCGCCGTATGCAGCTCTCCCACGTTTTTGGAAGCCTTTATATTAAATAAAATATTGCTTCCGTTACGAATGATTTTCCCTCTTGCCTTACGCTTCAGGCTTGACCTGTGTAAGCGGAAGAGTAACTGATGTCTCTCTGCCGAACATAGATACCAGAACATCTGCGGTCTGTGCCTCCAGGTCGATCTTCTCGACCTTGCCGACAAAGCCCTCAAACGAACCTGTGGTTACCTCAACATTGTCGCCCACCTTGAAGCTTACGGTGATGTTCTCGCTTCTCTTTGTCTCTACGCCCAGAGCCCTTACTTCCTTATCGGTAAGCGGAACAGGCTTGCTTGCAGGACCTACGAATCCCGTAACACCTCTTGTGTTTCTGACAATGTACCATGAATCGTCCGTCAGAACCATTTTTACCAGCACATAGCTTGGGAACAGCTTCTTTTCGACCTCAACGGTCTTGCTCGAATGTGATCTCTTGTCCTCCTTGACCTCGGTGACGATCTCTGTCGGCACCTTGACCTCAGGGATAAGATCCTGGAGCTTACGGTTCTCAACAACCTTTTCAATATCCTTTGCTACCTTATTCTCATAACCCGAATAAGTGTGTACAACATACCACTTTGCTTCTTCTGACATGCTTGAACCTCCGTATTGACAGTTGTTAAAACCCTTCAGGACTTAGGTTCCGATCTTCAGTATCGCCTTTATCGCATAGCCAAGACCTGAATCAACAGCAAACAGGAACAGTCCCATGAACGCCATAACGCCCATTACGATACCTGTGTTGTTGATGACCTTTTTCCTGGTCGGCCAAACTACCTTCTTCATCTCGCTCTTGAGCTCCTTGAAGTAGCGCTTCAGACCGCCCTTTTTCTTGACATCCTTTACAGCGACAGCTTTCTTCGCCTTGTCCTTTTCCTTTGCAGACTTAGTAACATCATTTTTAGCCATTATTCATAGCTCCTTTCTGACTATTACTTAGTCTCTTTGTGAAGAGTGTGCTTCTTACAGAACTTGCAGTATTTATTCATTTCAAGTCTGTCAGGGTCATTCTTCTTGTTCTTTTTTGTGTTGTAATTTCTCTGCTTACATTCTGTGCATGCAAGTGTGATCTTTACTCTCATTTCGGCACCTCCTGACGAAATT
>ONLC01000074.1 GCA_900318545.1 uncultured Eubacteriales bacterium | reverse complement strand
CAGAAACTCATCCGGAGTCATGTCTTCACGAAAAGCTAATCCTCCCGAGATAAGCTCCAATTGCTCCTCATCAAGCTCCAGACCTTCAAGCAGTTGATTTAATTCCTTATCTGTCATAGTTGTTCCTCCTTATAATAAGTAGACAAAAGTGTCCCTTTAGTATTATATACGAACGAGAATTGAGAAATGGCAATCGTTCTTGAAAAAATGAGATTATTTTATCGTTTGTCAAAGAGCACTTTTCAGAGCCTTTGCCAGCTGGTCGGGGCAGGAAGTACCTCTGCCCTTGCAGTCTGTACCCTCAAGCCTTTTGATGACCTCGTGAACATTCATGCCCTCGCAGAGCTTTGCCACACCCTGAGTGTTTCCGTGGCAGCCGCCCGTGAACTTGATGCTCTTGATGATCTCACCGTCAAGCTCAATATCTATCTGTCTTGAACAGACACCTCTCGGTGTGTATGTGAACTTTTTCATATTCTTGCAACTCCTGACTTCCTTGCAGCCTCAGCTACAGCCTCAGCAACCTTTACCGATACGTTTCTGTCAAATGCGTTCGGGAGAATGAAGTCAACCGTCAGGTCCTCATCAGCTACGCAGGCAGCGATAGCGTGAGCCGCAGCAAGCTTCATTTCCTCGTTTATGTCAGATGCTCTTACAGCAAGAGCTCCCTTGAAAATTCCCGGGAAGGCAACAACATTGTTTATCTGGTTCGGGAAGTCAGAGCGTCCTGTACCTACGATGTATGCACCTGCCTCCTTGGCAACATCGGGCATGATCTCGGGAACAGGATTAGACATAGCAAAAATGAAGGGCTTATCGTTCATGCTTCTTACCATATCAGCTGTTACAAGATCGGGCTTAGAAACTCCTACGAACACATCAGCACCCTTCATAGCGTCAGCAAGGCCGCCTCTCAGGTGCTCACGGTTGGTGATCTTAGCCATCTCAGCCTGAGCAGGATTCTTAATGTCATCGCCCTCACAGATAATACCCTTTGAGTTAAGCATAATAATATCCTGAACACCAAGTCCCAGCAGGAACTTAGCAATAGCACAGCCTGCCGCACCTGCACCGCTCATAACTACCTTTAAGTCGCCTATCTTTCTGCCTGTCAGCTTGCAGGCATTGAGAAGTGCCGCACCCACAACGATAGCAGTTCCGTGCTGATCGTCATGGAAAACAGGGATATCAACACGCTCTTTAAGCTTAGCCTCTATCTCAAAGCATCTCGGAGCAGCTATGTCCTCAAGGTTTATACCGCCGAAGCTTCCCGAGATAAGAGCTATAGTATCAACGATAGTGTCAACATCGTTTGAGTTTATGCAAAGCGGAAAAGCGTCAACATCGGCAAAAGCCTTGAACAGAGCACATTTACCCTCCATTACGGGCATACCTGCAAGACCGCCTATATTACCGAGACCCAGCACTGCCGAGCCGTCAGTGATAACAGCAACAAGGTTAGACCTTCTTGTCAGCTCATAGGACAGGTCGGGGTTTTTCTGGATTTCAAGACAGGGCTGAGCAACACCGGGAGTGTAAGCCAATGTCAGGTCTCTTGCATTTTCGATCTTAGTTCTTGTGCAGACCTCGATCTTGCCCTTCCATTCCTTATGCAGCTGCAGTGATTCTTCCATTACGTTCATTTTGATTACTTCCTTTCAATAATATAAGACCTTATTATTATAGCATACAGACATCAAAAAATCAATAGAGCATTTATTAACTTGAAGAGCTGACTTTTCACCAAACTTTCACATTCGATTAAGGCTTGATTTAGGTTGACAAGGTATACTAAAGTCAACAAAGAGAAAGAGAGGTAAAACCTTATGAAGAAAAATAAAATAACTACTATCGTATTAGCAATGGCAGTTTGCCTTATGATGGGAGCCTGCGGAAGCTCCGAATCAAGCTCTTCAAACACATCGGCAGGCTCGGCAGCAGCAGCCGAAGGTACCTGGGAAACCTACACTCCAGAGACATCGAGCTCTGAGACAGTCACCGAAACAACTACAGTAAGCTCCAAGGCAGCAGAGGAGCAGACCGAAGACACAGCAGAGCAGTCAGACGATGATGTTCAGGCTGTATCGGCAAGCACCTCGGGCGAGAAGCTCAATATCACTAACGAGGTAGTCACAGAATATACCTACTACACCTCGGGACAGGTAGACACAAGTGACCTTTTCTCGAACAGAGATCTCACTCAGACTCCCGATGTTTCCGAAGCAGTTTACTACACAGTCTCGGACAATGAAACAGTAACGATCGACACCGCTGGCGTGTATGTATTCAGCGGAAGTGCATCGAACTTCCAGATCAAGGTCGAGGCAGACGGCGAGAATGACAAGGTGCAGATAGTTCTCAACGGTGTTACCGTAACCAACGATAGCACCCCTGTTATATATGTTTCAAGCGCAGACAAGTGCTTTGTAACGACTATTGAGGGCACTGTCAATGACCTGAGCGTAACAGGCACCTTCACAGCAGACGGTGATACCACCCCCGATGCAGTTATCTTCTCAAAGGACGACCTTGTACTGAACGGTCTCGGTACACTGAATATAAGCTCATCAAACGGCAACGGCATCTCGGGACACGATGACCTGAAGATCACAGGAGGAACCTACACTGTTTCTTCCGCACTTGACGCAATTGAAGCTAATGATTCTATCCGTATCTGCGGAGGCACATTCAATATCCAGACAAATAAAGACGGTCTGCATTGTGAGAACGATGAGGGCGACGGCTGGATCTATATCTGCGCAGGAACATTCAGCATAAACGCAGCAAGCGACGGTATTCAGGCAACAACAGTCCTCCAGATAGACGGCGGTGAAATGAACATCACAGCATCTGAGGGTCTTGAAGCAACCTACATTCAGATCAATAACGGCACTATTGAAATAACAGCCTCTGATGACGGTATAAACGCATCGACCAAGAGCAGCTACTCCACACCGACTATCGAATTCAACGGCGGTTACACAACTATCAATATGGGTCAGGGTGACACCGATGGCGTAGACGTAAACGGCTCGGTTTATGTAAACGGTGGAACAGTCAGTGTAAACACAAGCGGCAATTCCTTTGACTACGACGCAGCAGCAGAGTTCAACGGCGGAACAATAATCATCAACGGCTCTGAGGTCAGCGAAATACCTCAGGACATGATGGGCGGCGGCATGGGCGGCCGCGGCGGAATGGGCGGTCAAGGCGACATGGGTAACATGGGCGGCCGTGGCATGAGAGCATAAGAGAAATAATAAAGAGCTGTTGCTAACGCAGCAGCTCTTTTAGCTTATATGTATTCAACAGGCAGAGGATTGAGATACTTCTTTACAACAACCTCAACCGACTTGCTTGAGCTCATTGAAGAGCCTGTGGAAATCACCATAACATCATCAGCAATGCTTGCCAGTATCGACTGCTCCAGCTCGTCCCATTCGTTTGCATTGGCATTTCTGTCAGTTTTCTTGACACCGTCAATGTACTCTCTAAGTGACCAGCGTGTAACACCCTTGAGTCCGCTTCTTACAAAGCTGTCGAAGGTCTCACTGATTCTTCTAAGCAGTCCCTTCTGAGCCTGATCGGTCTTTTTGGGGAGCTCGATATCACTGTTCGGAACTACCTTGATGTGCAGAGCATATTTCTCCTCATCATATTCTATCCAGAATTCACCCGAGCCGTACTTAACGATCTGAGGCACCATGCAGATAAGCTCCTCTGTCAGCAGTCTCAGATGCATAGCCTGCTTGGGTGTGAAATTATTCTCAGAAGCTACCTTTTCAGACTCTTTGAGGAAAACCTTGATCATAGCATCATCAGTAGTATGTCCTGTAGTTTTTCCTCTCTGAGAAACCATCAATTTATTTGATCTCATTTTAATCCTCCGCTCACAAAAACTTATTCAATAGTCAGTATATCCGAGAATCCTGTTACCTCAAATATCTCAAGGATATCCTCGCTGACATTTGTGATCACCAGAGAACCCTCTTTTTTGAGCATTGTCTTGTGAGCAGACAGAAGCACTCTGAGTCCTGCCGAAGAAACATAAATAAGATCCTTGAAATCAAGCACCAGCTTGTTGGTCTCGTCAGTGACCTTATCAATCTCATACTGGAGCTGAGGAGCAGTTGTAGTGTCAACTCTTTCTGCGACCTGCAATGTAATATTATCATCGTTTACGATTTTAGTAACCTTCATAGTATAGATCCTTTCTTTATAATTTCTCTATTAATTATAACACATTTTTAAGAATTATTTTATTAATATTACGTTAACAATGAGCGTTAATCTTCACAAAATTCCGAGACCTTTGTAGTGCATATCTCACAAATGAGCTTGTTCAGAACAAAAATGAGCTGCCGCTTTGACCGACAGCTCGATTATTTTACTGCTTTGGTGCTGACTTCGCAGCCTTCTGTAAATTCTTGTGGATAAGCTTGTTCAGCTTATCTATGTTCTCTTCATCGGTAGTGTAGCTTCCGATATGAGTCATAGTGCTGTTGTACAGCCCGTGGAAATCAGAACCGCCCGTTACGATCAGATCGTTATCCTTGGCAAGCTTTACAAGAGAGTCCTGCTGAATAGGTGTAGCAGAGTGATGATAGCACTCAATGCCGTCTATCTTGCCGTCTCTGATGAGCTCCTTCAGAAGCTCCACATTATTATACATATACGGGTGAGCCATAACAGCAATACCCTTTGACAGATGTATCATATCAATAACGAACTTTGCCTCGGGGTATTCTCTGGTAACAAGACATTCTCCCCTCGGATAAGCAAACAGCTTCTCATTCACTGAGCCGTAAAGCTCTGTAGCGTAGCCGTAATTCACAAGAGTCCTCATAATATGCTGTTTGTAAATGCTCTTTGAGCCCTTGGTATATTTCAGAAAGGCCTCCTGCGGAATGGGATAGCGTTTCATAACCTTTTCAATCATTTCCTTTGCACACTCAGTCCTTATCTGACAGGACTTTATGCATAAGCCCTCCAGTCTGTCAGGCTTCTGAGGAGCATAGCAGAGTATATGTACCTTTGTATTTCTCTCCTTGTCCCATGCAGAGAGCTCAACGGCAGGTATAACTTTTATACCGTATCTCTCAGCAAGTATCTGAGAACGGCTCGAAGAAGAGAGCGTATCGTGGTCGGTTATAGCAAGATAGTCAAGTCCCATTCTCTTAGCCTGTGTGATGACCTCTTCGATACCGAAGGAGCCGTCCGAAAGAGTAGTATGTACATGAAGATCGCCGATCATACATTTTACCTCCGATCAACTGTGCGATTGCACACAAATCTGACAGCTATTATATCATATTTCGTTTGTTTTTGCAAGCGACTTTTACCATAAACTCCCTATTTTCGACCTTTGCCGACAATCTTTGTGTACTCAAACAAATCTCCGCAGTTTTATTAGTACATTTTGCCTATAGTATTTCCCTTGTTTTTGGAAACCATTTCCCTATAAACCAGGGCTCGTGAGCCTTAAAGCTTCTGCCGTCAAGGTATGAAAGAGCCCCCGACTTGTCCGTCAGCCTGAATGTCAGTGAGTAGGAGCAAAGAGCCTGCGTTTTTACATTGTATTCCCGATTGACCTTGTTTATTCCATACTTGCCGTCTCCGAGAAGAGGATAGCCTGCATAAGCCATGTGAGCCCTTATCTGATGCGTTCTTCCTGTCACCAGCCTGACTCTCAGAAGCGAGAGTCCTGCTTCTTTATTATCACCGATGACCTTGTATCTTGTTATCATAGTCTTGCCGCCCGATATCGGCTTATCGGAGACCCTGACGGTCTTGCTTTTCATATCCCTCAGAGAAAAGGCTTTAAGCTCAGCCTCCTTCCTTTCGGGTATACCGATGCACACACAAAGGTACTCCTTTTCGATCTGACGCTCTCTGATGATCTCGTTCATCAGCCTTAAAGCCTCAGCGTTTTTAGCACAGATGACCAGCCCCTGAGTGTTTCTGTCTATCCTGTTGCAGAGGGCAGGTGCGAAGCTGTTCTCATTATCGGGGTCGAATTCTCCACGCTCGTACAGGCAGTGAAGAACTCTGTTGATCAGCGTATCGGGAGAATTGCTCTCGTCCTCATGCACCACCAGCCCCGAGGGCTTATCGCAGAGGATAATGTTCTCGTCCTCATAAACGATGTAAGATTCAGTCGGAGCAGAGAGAAAGCTGTGATCCGAGCTTTTCTTTTCAAAAAACTCATCGTTTATGTACAGCTGCATAATATCGCCCTCGCTGAGCCTTGTTGATATCTCACAGCGTTTTGAGTTGAGCTTTATTCTTTTTAGCCTTATATACTTGTACATAAGGCTTTTCGGAAGCAGCGGCACAGCCTTGGATAAGAACTTATCAACTCGCTGACCGCTGTCATTTTTGCTTATGACAAATTCCTTCATATCATCACCGCTACTATTATACACGATTTCCCTGCGAATTACAAGACAGTTTCTTCCGTTAATGAAAAATTCGGAAAAATCACTTTACAATTAAAAATATATGTAGTATAATAAAGGAAACTATGTTCTAATATGAGAGGTATTATTATGGACAGATTCAAGCTTGTTTCTGATTATAAGCTTGCAGGAGATCAGCCCGAGGCGGTCGATGCGCTTGTAAAGGGTATACAAAGCGGCATGAAGGAGCAGACCCTTATGGGTGTAACAGGCTCGGGAAAGACCTTTACTATGGCAAATATTATCGAGCGCCTTAACCGCCCTACCCTTGTTCTTGCACATAATAAGATACTGGCGGCACAGCTGTGCTCGGAGTTCAAGGAGTTCTTCCCCGAAAATGCCGTGGAGTACTTTGTGTCCTATTATGACTACTACCAGCCCGAGGCTTATGTTCCGAGCAAGGATATGTATATAGAGAAGGACAGCTCCATTAACGATGAGATAGACAAGCTGCGTCACTCGGCTACCTCGGCTATTACTGAACGCCGAGATGTTATCATAGTTGCCAGCGTTTCGTGCATTTACTCTCTCGGCGACCCTGAGGAGTATAAGTCTATGGTAGTGTCGATAAGGCAGGGAATGGAAAAGTCCCGTGACAGGCTGATAGCTGACCTTGTAGGCATACAGTATGAGAGAAATGATATAAACTTTGTGAGAAACAAGTTCCGTGTAAGGGGAGATGTAGTCGAGATATATCCTGCAAACTCCACCGATACGGCAATAAGGGTGGAGTTTTTCGGTGATGAGATCGACCGCATAAGCGAGATAAACGTAGTAACGGGAGAGGTGCTCTCAAACCTTTCACATATAGCAGTTTTTCCTGCATCGCACTATATTGTCGGTCGGGATAAAATGCGTGAAGCTATCGAAGAGATAAAGCAGGAGCTTGATGAGCGTATCAGGTATTTCAAGGAAAGGGATATGCTGATAGAGGCTCAGCGGATCGAGCAGAGAACAAACTATGATATTGAAATGCTTGAGGAGATAGGCTTCTGCAGCGGAATAGAGAACTATTCCCGTGTGCTTGCAAGAAGAAAGCCGGGTGCAGTTCCGTTCACGCTGCTGGACTTCCTGCCCGATGATTTTCTCCTGCTTGTAGATGAGTCGCACGTTTCACTCCCTCAGGTAAGGGGAATGTATGCTGGCGACAGAGCAAGAAAGACAACTCTTGTAGACTATGGCTTCAGACTGCCCTCAGCCCTTGATAACAGACCGCTGACCTTTGATGAGTTCTACTCACACATCAATCAGGCGGTATTTGTATCAGCGACACCCGGACCTATCGAGAAGGAAAAGTCTGCTCAGATAGTCGAGCAGGTCATAAGACCGACAGGTCTGCTTGACCCTGAGGTCATAGTCAAGCCTACAGAGGGTCAGATAGAAGACCTGCTGTCTGAAATCAATCAGCGTGTTGAGAAAAACGAGCGTGTCCTCGTCACAACGCTTACAAAGAAAATGGCAGAAGACCTTACAGATTACCTCAAAAGCTTCAATGTAAAGGTAAGATATATGCATCACGATATTGATACTATCGAGCGTATGGAGATAATCCGTGACCTCAGACTGGGTGAGTTCGATGTGCTGGTGGGAATAAACCTTCTGCGTGAGGGTCTTGACCTGCCTGAGGTATCGCTGGTAGCTATCCTCGATGCCGACAAGGAGGGCTTCCTGAGATCGGAAAGCTCTCTTATCCAGACAATAGGAAGGGCAGCCCGAAACTCAGAGGGTCAGGTCATCATGTATGCTGACAGCGTAACAGGCTCGATGGAGAGAGCTATCACCGAGACCGAAAGAAGACGTGCTATCCAGATGAAGTTCAATGAGGAACACGGTATAGTTCCGAAAACTATCGTCAAGGATATAAGAGATGTAATAGAAATATCCTCGAAGGAGGAGGTCGAGTACTCTGCAAGGCAGAAGTCGAAGCTTTCCAAGGAGGAAACTGCAAGGCTTATCGACAGCCTGACAAAGCAGATGAAGGAAGCTGCAAAGCTGCTTGAATTTGAGCACGCTGCTTTCCTGAGAGATAAGATAGCAGAGCTTAAAGGAGAAAACAAATAACGGAGGAAACAATGTCAAAGGATAAAATCATAATCAAGGGTGCAAAGGAGCACAACCTCAAAAATGTAGATATCACTATCCCGAGGGATAAGCTTGTTGTTATGACAGGCCTTTCGGGCTCGGGAAAGAGC
>ONLC01000171.1 GCA_900318545.1 uncultured Eubacteriales bacterium | reverse complement strand
GCTCGCTCTTGTTGCGTGAGCCGACGATAATATCGCACTCGGGCAAAGCCTTGCTTTCCTCAGCAAATGCCTGAGCATAACAGCCTGAAAGAGCTATCACCGCATCGGGAGCTTCACGCCTGAGCTTTCTTAAAAGCTGCCTGCACTTTGAGACCGCCTCGCCTGTCACAGCACACGAATTTACTATGCAGACCTCAGCCTGTGAGGGAGTGTCGGTATCTTCGTAACCGAGCCTTTGCATAGCCTCTCTGATGTTTTCGGTTTCATAGCTGTTTACCTTACAGCCAAAGGTGTAGTAGTAAGCCTTCATTATTTCTCCTTGGGCTGATAGTTTGAGTATCAGCTTTTTAATGTATGATATGCACAAATATCTGATATCTCGGTTGTGCAAAACGCATAAAACGAAATTGTTTCTTTTGTACTTATTAAACATTGTACCATATTTTATTTTTTTTTGCAAATATCCCTTGACAAAATCCAAAAAGTGATTATAATAGGGCTTGTAGGGAGAAAACCTACGAGGTTATATTGAAGCCGATACAGAGATCGGCAAGGGATGCGGAGTTTGAGCTCTCCGAAACCCTGAAAAACATAGTTTTCTTATTTTAAGGAGGAATTGTTATGAAAAAGACAAAAATCATGCTCGAATCTATCAATGACGTTAAGAAGTTTGTCAGCATCGTATCCATGTACGATTTTGATGTTGACCTTGCTTCGGGAAGATATGCAGTAGACGGAAAGTCTATCATGGGTATTTTCAGCCTTGACCTTTCCAGCCCTATCCAGCTGACAGCTCATACTGATGACGCTGACAAGTTCTTTGGCGAGATCAAGGATTTCATCATCGAGAAATGATAAGAGCACACTAAAGCCGTTCTGAAAAAGGGCGGCTTTTTTTATACCCCGATCCCGATATGTATTGCCGCAAACAGCAGCTTACCGTACTGCCTGTGGGACTTATCGGGTGGAGACCCTTTTGAAAAAGGGTCCTCCCCCCGGACCCCCCTCCCTAAAACTTCTAATTCCTTTTTGGCTAGGGGGAGCTGCATTTTCATAGAAAAACGAAGTATCATATTTTTGCGTTCTAGGATAGAAAGCCTCCCCCTAGCCAAAAAGAGTTAAAAGTCTTTGGAAAGGGGTTTGGGGAAGAACCTTTCTTCAGAAAGGTTTTCCCCAATAAATCCCGCAGGCGGTATAGTAAATTACTGCTTACGGCAATACACAACAGGATCGGTATTTATACAAAGAAACAGCTTCCCCGTGAAATGCGGAGAAGCTGTTATTATTTCAATCAATAGTTCTCTTCGTGAACCTCAAAGTAGCTCTGCGGATGAGCGCACACGGGGCACACATCGGGTGCCTGAGTACCAACTACGATATGACCGCAGTTTCTGCACTCCCAGACCTTGACCTCGCTCTTCTTGAACACCTCCTGAGCCTCAACATTATGGAGCAGGGCACGGTAACGCTCTTCATGATGCTTCTCGATCTCGCCTACTGCACGGAACTTAGCAGCCAGCTCGGGGAAGCCTTCCTCCTCGGCTGTCTTTGCGAAGCCCTCATACATATCTGTCCACTCGTAGTTCTCGCCCTCTGCGGCAGCAGTAAGGTTATCAGCAGTTGTGCCTATGCCTCCCAGCTCCTTGAACCACATTTTAGCGTGCTCCTTCTCGTTGTCAGCAGTCTTGATGAACAGAGCAGCGATCTGCTCAAAGCCCTCCTTCTTGGCTACCGATGCGAAATAGGTGTACTTGTTTCTTGCCTGAGACTCGCCTGCGAAAGCAGCTTCGAGGTTTTTCTCGGTCTGAGTACCTGCATAGCGGTTCTCCTTCTTGGGAGCCTCCTCAAGCAGCTCAAGATCATCGCCCGACTTTTTGCAAACAGGACAGACAGGTGTTACACCGTCTTCTACCTCAAATATTTTTCCGCAAACCTTGCATTTGTAAGTTTTCATAGTGATACCTCCGTAATTTTATTTCGGCAAAGCCGATAGTGACTGCATTAAGCAGTAACATCTTATATAGTATACCACAAAACATCTAAAATTACAATACGTTTTAAGAAAATTTTATAAATTTCGTTAGAATTCAGTTCGGGCAAGGAAAAAAGCGCCCTCCGCATTAAGCGGAAAGCGCTGCATGGAGATGAGGAGAATCGAACTCCTGTCCGAAAACCGTTCCGAACGAATTTCTACGAGTTTAGCCAATTATAAAACATTCCCTTGCGGCAGGCAAACTGACACGCCTGCTCGCTCAGTAGACTGTAATACATCAAGCGGCCACAGTCATCACCGAATGACGTTCACCACTGATCGACGCCTTATCCCGAGCCGTGGTACTCTCAGGCAAGACGGGCACTGCGCTTAGGCAGCAGCCAGTTCAAAATTATCGTTGTCGTCTAATTTTAAAACGTGTGCCGTTTTAAGAGGGTGCACTCCTCTACTCGCTTATCGTGCTTCTCGATCCCCGTCGAAACCATTGCATCCCCGTATAACAGGGAAGAGCTCAGGCATTTTGTGACTTCAAAGCCCTTTCGATATCCCTTTGTGCTGCCTTGTTCGCCATATCCTGACGCTTATCATGCAGCTTTTTACCCTTGCAGACTCCGAGAGCCAGCTTCACCCTGCTGCCCTTAAAATAAAGCGACAGCGGTATCAGCGTAAGTCCCTCCTGCTTAACACTGCCGAGGAGCCTCATTATCTCTCTTTTGTGGAGCAGCAGCCTTCTTTCCCTTCTGGGGTCCTTGTTGAAGATGTTTCCGTGCTCATAGGGCGATATATGCATACCCTTTACCCACATCTGACCGTCCTCAACAGCACACCAGCTGTCCTTGAGGTTCACACCTCCTGCCCTGATAGACTTGACCTCAGTTCCCACAAGCTCAATTCCGCACTCGATCTGCTCAAGCACAAAATAGTCATGCCTTGCCTTTCTGTTGTCAGCTATCTGCTTGGTGCCCTTTTTATCAATTGCCACTATCCACACCTCCTCACAGGGTAGTACATCATTATAACACAGCTTTCAGGCCTTGTCAAGCCCTTTTTGCATTATTTTGACACAAAAAAAGCACAGCCGGGCGAATTCAAACGCATAAGCTGTGCCTTCAGATCATTGCTCCAAGCTTAGTCCTCAACTACCTTGATGACCTCAACTCCCTTATAGTAGCCGCAGTTCTTGCAGACTCTGTGGGGAGCGATGAGCTCGCCGCAGTTAGAGCACTTGCTGAGTGCAGGTGCATCAAGCTTCCATACGTTTGAACGTCTCTTGTCTCTTCTAGCCTTAGAGACTTTTCTCTTCGGTACTGCCATTTCAAAAACCCTCCTCGTTCATTGCTTTCGGCTTTATGCCGTTTGTGCAGTCTTAATCGTAATTGACACTCTCAAAAAAAGAGTCATAGCTGATACCCTCGCAGTCTTCACCGCATAGTATCTTAGTAGGCATTCCGAGCATTATGTCTTCACCTGCCAGTTGGGTAACATCAAGCTTGTCATCGGGACATTGTATATAATCATCAGAATAATTATCATATTCCTCTAAATAATCTTCGTCTGATACCCTGACAAGCGTATGCTCGAAATCAAAGCTCATCTCACGTTCGAATTGTGCCAGACATCTGTCGCAAACAAGCTGTGCCTTGAATTCGGCCCTGAGCCTCAGCGTAACGATCCCGGCGTTGGTTGAAACGTGTCCGTATAATTTGATCGGTCCGTAAAGGGGATAAGGAAATCCGGGCAAGTCACTCTGGTGGAGCTTGTCCTCAAAATCATATCCCAAAATGACCTGTTCAAAGATATTTCTCAAATCAATAGTCATCTTCGTACCTCACAACATTTCGATTATAAACCATTTTAAGTGATTTGTCAATAGCTTTTTTGAAAAATTCTGCGGAGACCGACCCATAAAGCCCGATCTCCGCTGTTTTTCTTACTTAAGGAAAGCCTTTACCTTAGCAGGCAGCTCTTCGGGGTCAGCCGAAACTGTCATAGTAACATTTACGTCCTTTGTAAGGATAGCGAGCTTCTCGAGCATATTTCCGAGAGCCTCGTAGTCTCTTCCGCCGATTTTAAGAATACCGTCAACGAACATTTCCTGAATATCGTAATTGCTTGCAAGGAAGCCTGCAGCAAAGCCGTAGAACGAGTCAAAGCTGTTGATACCGTACTCCTCAGCGTCAGCAAGTCTTACCTTGTGCGGCAGATCGTATGTAAGCTGCATACCTCTTTCGATGCAGACAACATTACCTGTAGCATTCTCGGCAGCCTTCTTGATCGCCTCAACGAGTACCTTGGTCTTTCCTGTGCCTTTTTTTCCTGGAATTAAATTGATCATAAAAATCTCTCCGTTCCGCTTAATAGCTATATTTTAAAGAGCAAACCTTTCAGCCGCTCATATCTACTTAACCCAGCTTCTCTTCAAGAGCAGCCTTTGCGTCCTCATATCCCGGCTTGCCGAGCAGAGCGAACATATTCTTCTTGTAGCTTTCAACTCCGGGCTGATCGAATGGGTTTACACCGAGCATATATCCCGAAACCGCACAAGCCTTCTCAAAGAAATAAATAAGCTCACCGAGTGTTTCCTCAGAGCAGTCATCAAGCTCGAGGACAAGGTTAGGAACTCCGCCCTCGGTATGAGCAAGTATAGTACCCTGATAAGCTCTCTCGTTTACAACCGACATATTCTGTCCTGTCAGGAAGTTAAGTCCGTCAAGGTTAGCCTCATCAGGCTCTAAGAACAGGTCAGACTTCGGTGTATTGATATGTACAACAGTCTCGAACATTATCTTTGAGCCGTCCTGAATGAACTGACCCAGCGAATGCAGATCGGTAGAGAAGGTAGCAGCCGAGGGGAATATACCCTTGCTGTCCTTGCCCTCGCTCTCGCCGTAGAGCTGCTTGAACCACTCACCCATAAGAGTGAACGAAGGGTCATAGGAAACGAGCATCTCAACGCTCTTGCCCTTCCTGTAGAGGATATTTCTTACAGCAGCATAGGTATAAGCATCGTTGCCGTCGTCCTCGCCGTACTTCTTCATTCCGTTTGCAGCACCTGCCATGAGCTTGTCTATATCGCAGCCTGCAACAGCTATCGGGAGAAGTCCCACAGCAGTGAGCACCGAGAACCTTCCGCCCACATCATCGGGAACCACGAAGGTTTCATAGCCTACCTCATCAGAAAGCTTTTTAAGTGTGCCCTTAGCCTTATCGGTAG
>ONLC01000170.1 GCA_900318545.1 uncultured Eubacteriales bacterium | reverse complement strand
AAAATATGATAGATGTCGGCATAAAGAAGGCTGACAGCGGCTATATCTACAAAATGGGGCTGGTGCTGATACTGCTGGGTGCGCTGGGGCTTGCCTGTGCTCTGACGGCTCAGTACTTTGCGGCAAAGGCGTCACTGGGCTTTGCAACGGCTCTCAGGCGTGACCTGTTCCACCATATCAATACGCTGTCCTACGCTGAGGTCGATAAGATCGGCAGCCACACGCTTGTAACAAGAATGACCTCTGACGTAAACACTGTGCAGACAGGTGTAAATATGCTCCTGCGGCTGTTTCTGAGGTCTCCGTTCATTGTTATAGGCTCGGTTATTATGGCGTTTACTATCACGGTAAAGGTTACGCTTATCTTCCTTGTTATGACGGTGATACTCGCCTTTGTTATCTACAAGATAATGGCGGTGACAACTCCCCGCTTCAAGGATATTCAAAAGCAGGTCGATAAGACCAATCTTTTAACCTCGGAGACACTGACAGGCGCAAGGGTTATCAGAGCATTTTCAAGACAGGAAAATGAAATGGCTGACTTTGCCAAGGAAGCAGAGGACTTAAAACGCAGACAGATAATCGCAGGGCGGATCTCGGCTTTGATGAATCCGCTGACCTATGTGATAGTAAACATCGCAATAATTGCTATACTATGGCAGGGCGGAGACCTTGTTTATACAGGCTGGATATCTCAGGGAGAGCTGATAGCCCTTGTAAACTATATGAATCAGATTCTTTTAGCTCTGCTTGCTATGACCTTGCTGGTTACGAGCATTACAAGAATGCAGGCATCGGCTGTAAGAATAAACGATGTGTTTGATATTAAGACCTCGATCAGCGACGGCTCGGAAACCGAGATAGAAACCGACAGGAACGCTCCTGCGGTGGAGTTCAGAAGCTGTGTTTTCTCCTATCACGCCGATGATGACCCCGAGCTTGAAGGGATAAGCTTCTCAGTAAAGCGAGGGGAAACTGTCGGGCTGATAGGCGGTACGGGCTCGGGTAAATCGACCCTTGTAAACCTGATTCCCAGGTTTTACGATGTGAACTCGGGCGAGGTACTCGTTGACGGCGTTGATGTAAGAAAGTACCCTCTTAAACAGCTGAGAAAACGGATAGGCATAGTACCCCAGAGGGCGGTACTCTTCAAGGGAACTATCAGAGAAAATATGAAATGGCGTGACGAGAACGCCTCAGACGAGGAGATCATGAGGGCACTTGAGATAGCTCAGGCAAAGGATTTTGTAATGATGAAGCCCGATGCCCTCGATACTATGATCAATCAGGAGGGCAAGAACCTTTCGGGCGGTCAGAGGCAAAGGCTCACTATTGCAAGGGCTCTTATCGGAAGCCCCGAAATGCTGATACTTGATGACTCAGCCTCGGCACTTGACCTTGCTACCGATGCGGCTCTCAGAAAGGCTATCGCTGAAAAAACTCAGGGGCTTACTGTGTTTATCGTGTCGCAGAGGGTGTCCTCTATTAGGCACGCTGACAAAATAGTTGTGCTTGATGACGGCAGAATTGCAGGTATAGGCACTCACCCGGAGCTTATTAAAAGCTGTGAGGTCTATCAGGAGATATGTCAGTCTCAGCTTTCGGCAGAGGAGGCAGCGCAGTATGAAAAGTAAGAAAAAAGACAACTCTGTATTAAAACCGCTTCTCGCCTACGCTAAGCCCTACAAGGCACTGTTTGTTCTGTCGATGCTTTTGTCCGTGATAAGCGTTGCGGCAACGCTGTATGCACCTATTCTTATCGGCAACGCAGTCGATCAGGTACACGGAAGCAATGATGTTGACTTCCATGAGCTTGGCGCTATACTCATAAAGCTTGGAATTGTGGCTCTTGTAACAGGCATAACGCAG
Source organism: uncultured Eubacteriales bacterium (assembly GCA_900318545.1). GTDB lineage: Bacteria > Bacillota > Clostridia > Oscillospirales > Ruminococcaceae > Hominimerdicola. Next base: position 3,355 of record ONLC01000170.1, on the reverse strand, counting down.
TGGCTTATGTCGCTGTGTACGAACAGGATTACCTACTGCGTTGTTCAGCAGATACGAAATGATGCCTATGACAAGCTTCACAGACTGCCGCTGTCGTATATAGACTCTCACCCTCACGGCGATATAATCAGCCGTATAATCACGGACACAGAGCAGATCTCTGACGGTCTGCTGATGGGCTTTTCTCAGCTGTTTACGGGTATCTGTACAATTTTCGGTACACTTATCTTTATGATCTCAATTAATCTGAGGATTGCCCTGACAGTAATGCTGATAACTCCCCTATCGCTGTTTGTGGCAAGGTTTATATCCCGAAATACATTTAAGCTCTTCCACGAGCAGTCAAAGGCAAGGGGCGAGCTTACCTCGCTGGTTGAGGAAATGACAGGAAACAGCAAAACCGTTGCTGCCTTCTGCTATGAGGAAAAGAGCGAGGAGCTTTTTGAAAAGCTCAATCAGCACCTTAATGAGATAGGTGTCAGGGCTACGTTCTTTTCTTCACTTACTAACCCCTCAACAAGGTTTATAAACGGTCTTGTGTACAGCTCGGTCGGGATAATCGGAGCACTGGCTGTTATCAGCGGAAACTTCTCTGTCGGCAAGCTTACAAGCTTTCTGACCTATGCTAATCAGTACACTAAGCCGTTTAATGAAATATCGGGAGTTATTACGGAGCTGCAAAGTGCCCTTGCCTCGGCACAGAGAGTGTTTGAGCTTATAGCACTTGACGAGGAGCTTCCCGAAGCTGAAAATGCAAAGGTGCTAAGCTCGGTTGACGGCACTGTAAATATCGAGAACGTGTATTTCAGCTATGACCCTAAGGTTCCGCTTATCGAGAACTTTGATCTTCAAGTGAAAAGCGGTCAGCGTATTGCTATAGTAGGTCCTACAGGCTGCGGAAAGACCACTATGATAAACCTGCTGATGAGGTTCTACGATACCGACAGCGGAGACATCAAGGTAAGCGGCACTCCGATAAGGGACTGCACAAGGCGGTCGCTGCGCTCGGTGTACGGAATGGTATTGCAGGAGACCTGGCTTAAAACAGGCACTATCAGAGAGAATATCGCATACGCTAAGCCCGATGCAACAGACGATGAAATAATCGCAGCGGCAAAATCTGCACACTGCCACAGCTTTATAAAAAGGCTCCCCAAAGGCTACGATACCATCGTTTCTGATGCCTTTGCGACCATCTCTCAGGGGCAGAAGCAGCTTCTCTGCATTGCGAGGGTAATGCTCTCGCTGCCGCCTATGCTTATTCTTGACGAGGCGACATCCTCGATTGATACACGAACCGAGATAAGGATCCAGCGTGCCTTTGAGAAAATGATGAAGGGCAGAACAAGCTTCATTATAGCGCACAGGCTCTCGACTGTCAGAAATGCCGATACGATCATAGTTATGCGTTCGGGACACATAGTTGAGCAGGGTACGCACTCGGAGCTTATTGAGAAAAACGGCTTCTACGCTGAGCTGTATAATGCTCAGTTTGCAGCATCACAATAATAAAAAGAGGGCTCTTGCAATTGCAAAAGTCCTCTTTTTTGTACTTATTTACTGTCCGTTTTTCGGGACTATAAGCTCACGGAACTTCTCCTCGCTGCCATTGAAAACAACTGCATCGAGATACGAGTTCGTTTCATAGTATTTGAGTCTTACCCTCGGAGAATACGTCCAGAGTGTCCAGTTCAGTCCCTTTTTGGGCTTTGTAAAGACCGAGTCTGTCCATATTTTACAGCCCGAAAGCTCCTCGTTCGGTAAGACCATATCCTCATACTCGCCATAGCGGCAAAGTATAATCGGAGATACTCCGTACTGTGCTTCTATCTCAGTAACAAACTCCTGCAGATTTTCAAGGCTGTTGTCCTCATCGGGCGAGAACACCCTGTCAAGTCCTCGAAGCTCTATACTCACAGCAGGTATAAGTCTGCCTGCCATGCTTTCTCCGACCGCTTCAATGAAGTGCTCAGCCTGTGCTCTGCCGTTTTCATCGGGCTCAAAAAGGTGAAGATAGCCTATATAAAGCTCGGTGGAGGCTGCGTTTTTCTTGTTATACTCAAAACGCTCGTCGATATAGTCCTTGCCCTTGGTGGCTGTAATGTAGGCAAAGCTGATATTCTGCCCCGAAAATGCCTGCCAGCCTATCTGTCCCATATCATTATCGACTATGACACCCCGACAGGGATAATCACGCTTTCTTGGCTCATTGAACCAGATATAGCCCGTGTAGAGCATCACCGAGACCATTATCAGCACAAGGAGCATAAAAAACGCTGTGAGCCTTATCATAAACCTTGCTGTAAGCCTTGCTCTTCTGCGTTTTTTCTGAGCTGTCCGCTCTTCCTCTTCGGGATCGTAGTCCTCATGATCTGCAAATTCCCCGACTGTATCATCGGGGAATTGCTGTTCTATACGCTGTTTGGCTTTTTTATCAAGCTTGAATTTCTTACTCATTTTTCCTCTTTCAGGGGTGAAGGCTCGGCTGAACAGACAAGGTCATAGAAATTGTAGGTATCAAGCCTGTCTCTGACAAGCTCGCTCACCTCTGCGAAAGCCTTTCGGTGATTGCATACATCCTCATTTCCTGCATTGCATTCGCAGTCGGGAGAGAGGCACCTCGAAAAGTAATACCTGCCCTCTATAGCCTCTATAACTGTCCGAAGCGTAATATCCTTCGGGTCATCTTCAATTATGTAGCCGCCCTTAGTGCCCTTGAAGGATTTTACAAGACCTGCACTGACAAGCTTTCTGAGTATTTTCAGAGTAAACCTCAGGGTAACTCCTGTCTGCTCGGAAATGCTCTTTGCATCAAGCTTTTCGCCGCTTTTGCATAGTGCCGAAACTATCCTTACAGCATAGTCGGATTCAAGTGTGATGAACATTGGTGCTCCTTAGATCAGTCGATGAAGTCTCTTACCTTATTGCTTCTGTTGGGGTGACGCAGCTTTCTGAGAGCCTTTGCCTCGATCTGACGGATACGCTCACGTGTAACGTTGAACTCCTGTCCGACCTCCTCAAGTGTCCTTGAACGGCCGTCCTCCAGACCGAAACGCAGACGAAGCACCTTCTCCTCCCTCTCGGTAAGGGTGGAGAGCACCTGATCTATCTGCTCCTTCAGAAGCACCAGCGATGCTGCCTCGGCAGGTGCGGGAGCATCATCATCGGGGATAAAGTCACCGAGGTGAGAGTCCTCCTCCTCGCCGATAGGTGTTTCAAGCGATACAGGGTCCTGAGCTATACGCATGATCTCTCTTACTCTTTCAACGCTCATATCGAGCTCCTTGGCGATCTCCTCGGGCGAGGGATCATGGCCGTTCTTATGAAGAAGCTGAGAGGAAGCCTTCTTAACCTT
>ONLC01000166.1 GCA_900318545.1 uncultured Eubacteriales bacterium | reverse complement strand
ATAAAAGAAATCCCGTGCCGTTTCCGACACGGGAAAATTCTTAAAACTCGAGGAGCTCCTGTTCTGAAACAAGCTTGAAGCCTGCCTCTCCGAGAGCCTGTACTGCTGCATCGTTGTTGTCAACTCTGACGATCAGACACGCTACATTCTTTGAGGGGTTTATAAATGCCGAGTACATATACTCAACGCTTATATTATACTTATATAGGGTCTCCATTATACTTGCCATTCCGCCGGGAGTATCATCAGCGGTAACAGCGATCACATTTGTCTGTGTTACCGAGCAGTTGTTAGCTCTGAGGACCTTCAGTGCTTTTTCGGTATCATCAACTATGATCCTCATTATACCAAAGTCCTTTGTATCGGCTACAGAGATAGCTCTGATGTTTATTCCTGCCTCTGCTATGAAGCCAGTTATTGCAGAAAGTCTTCCGGGTCTGTTTTCTGCAAAAACGGAAAGCTGTTTTACTGTCATAGTACTCCCCTCCTTATGCGTTATATACTTTTCTCTTGTCGATAACTCTTACTGCCTTACCCTCTGAACGTGGGATAGACTTAGGCTCGCAGAGTGTGATTTTTGCTCTTATGCCGAGTATCTGGTGGATATCTGCACTGAGCTTCTTTTCAAGCATCTCTACAGACTTGATGGTATCTGTATGCATCTCGTCAGAAAGCTCTACCTTGATCTCAAACGTATCTGTATTGCCTACTCTGTCAACTACGATCTGGTAGTTAGGAGTTGCATTGAAGTCTTTGAGAAGAACGGTCTCGATCTGGCTCGGGAATACATTTACACCCTTAATGATGAGCATATCGTCGCTTCTGCCCATAGGCTTTGTCATTCTGACAAGTGTTCTTCCACAGGAGCACTTTGCTCTTGAAAGAACGCAGATATCTCTTGTTCTGTATCTGAGCAGCGGGAATGCCTCCTTATCAAGGCTTGTGAATACAAGCTCGCCCTTTGAGCCCTCGGGGAGAACTTCGCCTGTCTCTGGGTTGATTATCTCAGCAATGAAGTGATCTTCATTTATGTGCATACCATTCTGCTCGGAGCACTCAAATGAAACTCCGGGGCCGCTTATCTCGGTAAGACCGAAAATATCATAAGCCTTTATGCCAAGGCTCTTCTCGATCTCCTGACGCATCTCCTCTGTCCAGGGCTCTGCTCCGAAAATGCCTGCCTTGAGATTTATATCATTCGGAGTAAGACCCATTTCCTTCAGTGTCTCGCCTATGTATGCCGCATATGAGGGAGTGCAGCAAAGGATAGTAGCGTTCAGATCTCTCATGAACTGGATCTGTCTTTCGGTATTGCCCGAGGACATAGGAAGTGTCAGACAGCCAACCTTATGAGAGCCGCCGTGAATTCCTGCACCGCCTGTGAACAGGCCGTAGCCGTAAGCTACCTGAACAACGTCTTCGCTCGTTCCGCCTGCTGCTGTGATAGCTCTGGCACAGCAATCCTCCCAGAGGTCTATATCATTTTGTGTATAGAAGGCTACAACTCTCTTGCCTGTTGTTCCGCTGGTAGACTGTATCCTTACGCAGTCCTTAAGCGGTGCGCCAAGCAGACCGTATGGGTAGCACTCACGGAGATCGTCTTTTTTAAGGAACGGCAGCTTATGAAGATCATCTGTTGACTTGATGTCATCGGGGGTAACGCCCTTTTCCTCCATAAGCTTTTTGTAGTAAGGCACATTGTCCCAGACGTGTCTTACCTGCTTGACAAGCTTCTCATCCTGAAGCTTTTTCATGTCCTCACGGGACATACATTCAACTTTTTCGTTCCAATACTTTGCCATCGGAACATACACCTCCTTGTGTAATGGGGAAAATTGACGGCATACCGTCTATATAAGGCTGAGCTGCCCTATACTCATTCAGCGGCTGCTTTTCTGCCGAGAGCAAATGCCTTTTTGTTGAGATCTAAGAACTTAGGCGGTACGCACTGCTCGAGAGCCTTCTGCCAAACGTCTTCATCAAACTGCATCTTAGTGGATACAACGCCCATAAGTACAACGTTCGATGCCTTTGATGTACCTGCCTGCTCAGCGAGAGTAAGGGCATCTACTGCGATAACGTCTACGCCCTTTGCTTTAAGCTTCGGGATAATGTCCTCGGGGTACTTTGCAGCACCTGTGATTACAGGCATCGGGTCTATCTGCTGGGTAGAGGTCACGATATGACCGCCCTTTTTGAGGTACTGCACATATCTTGCAGCTTCGAGCTGTTCAAAGCTGATGATGATATCCGCCTCGCCCTTTTCAACTACGGGAGATGCCACGTCATCGCCGTACTTTACGTATGTAACAACCGAGCCGCCTCTCTGGCTCATGCCGTGTACCTCTGAGACCTTTACATCAAAGTTCTGTGAGAGCAGAACATTTCCGATTATACGTGAAGCAAGCAGCGAACCCTGTCCGCCGACGCCCACTATCATTATTGATCTTGTTTCCATTTATTTATTCACCTCAGAATTATCATTAGTTTGTTTGTCTTTATCCTTATCTCTGAAATCTCCTCTCAGATATCTGAACAGTATCACAGGGAGCGTTACTGCCGCAACAATTAGAAACGGACAGATGACAAGGATAGTTACTATAAGGTTATCCCCGAACATTTTACTCAACGATAGCGTTAAGCTTGCACATCTCTGTGCAGATGCCGCAGCCTACGCACTGGGTATGGTCGATAACGCTCTTGCCGTCCTTCATTGAGATAGCAGGACATCCGACCTTTAAGCACTGCTTGCAGCCTACGCACTTGTCTGTATCGACTTTAAGTGCGGGCTTATGCTTAACGTATTTAAGCAGAGCGCAGGGACGTCTTGAAATGATAACGCTGGGCTCGTCCTTGGCCAGCTCTTCCCTGATGACAGCCTCGGTCTCAGCCATGTGGTAGGGGTCTACCACTCTTACGCTGTTGATACCGAGCGCATGGCAAAGTGCTTCGAGGTCAACTGCATAAGCAGGGTCGCCCTTGAGGTTCTTTCCTGTGGTGGGGTTCTGCTGATGGCCAGTCATACCTGTGATGGAGTTATCAAGAATGATGACTGTAGTATTTGATGCGTTATAAGCAACATTCACAAGGCCTGTCATACCACTGTGCATAAAGGTAGAGTCACCGATAACGGCAACGCTCTTCTTTTCAGACTCGGCGCCCCTTGCCTTGTTGAAGCCATGAAGTCCGCTGATAGATGCGCCCATGCAAATAGTAGTATCCATAGCGCAAAGCGGAGGTGTTGCACCAAGTGTATAGCAGCCGATATCTCCCGACACGGTAACGCCAAGCTTTGACAGGCAGTAGAACAGACCTCTGTGAGGACATCCTGCACACATTACAGGAGGTCTTACGGGTACGGGCTCATCAAAGGTCTCATACTCGGGCTTTACGCCTAAGATCTTCTCGGAAACTATAGTCTGTGAGATCTCACCGATATAGCCAAAGAGCTCCTTGCCGATAACCTTTACACCAATGCTGTTACAGTGGTTCTCGATAATACCGTCAAGCTCCTCTATTACATAGACCTTATCACACTTAGCTGCAAAGTCTTTGATTATCTGTGTAGGCATTGGGTTTACCCAGCCGAGCTTTAAGTAAGATGCCTTTGTGCCGAGCGCCTCTTTAGCGTACTGATAGGAAATACCTGAGGTGATAACACCGATAGCTGTATCGTTTATCTCGAGCTTGTTAAGCGGTGATGTCTCTGCGTACTCGGCAGCGGCAGCAAGCTTGTCCTCAACTACGGGGTGACGCTTGATAGCGTTGCCCGGCATCATTACATACTTGGCTGCGTTTTTCTCATAGGGTACCAAGTCCTTCTCTTCCCTGTCACAAAGCTCAACTGCCGACTGAGAGTGAGAAACTCTGGTTGACAGTCTTACAATAACGGGTGAATCGAACTTCTCTGAAAGCTCATAGGCTGCCTTTGCGAACTCCTTGCACTCGCCCGAATCGGAGGGCTCTATCATCAGGCACTTCGATGCGATAGCATGATGACGTGAATCCTGCTCATTCTGAGAGGAATGCATACCAGGATCGTCTGCTACTGCAACCACCATACCTGCGGTTACGCCTGTATAGCCTGCTGTGTAAAGAGGGTCAGCCGCAACGTTCAGACCAACGTGCTTCATAGCACAGAACGATCTTGCTCCGCCTATAGATGCACCGAGTGCTACCTCCATAGCTACCTTCTCGTTTGGTGCCCACTCAGCGTAAACCTCATCGTACTTTGCGATCTCCTCGGTGATCTCTGTCGAGGGTGTGCCGGGATAAGACGAGACGATCTTACAGCCCGCCTCATAAAGCCCTCTTGCGAAGGCTTCGTTTCCAAGCATTAGCTTTTTCATAAATCTGATCTTTCCTTTCAAGTAGAATATACGAAAGGCTCTGCCCTCCGCATTTTTACATACGAATTAATTATATCACAAAATCTCCCGATTGTAAAGATGTGTTATGCAAGTTTTGGCAAATTAATAAAACATTTTTTGATATAAGGCAGAAAAACGGCACCGTTTCCGATGCCGTTCTGGTTATTTACCAAAGCTTTTTAACATTCAGCATATGACGCTTCATTGCGGTCAGGTCGTTCAGGTTGATGACTCCGTCGCTGTTTACGTCCATTACATTGAAGTCCTCACCTGTGAGATTTATTAAGTTTATCATCTTCTTTTTGATGACTGAGAGATCATCTATACCTATAACTCCGTCACCGTTGTAGTCGCCCTTCTTTCTTGACTCGTCAATGAAAGCGTAGCGTGCACCTTTTTCTTCAAAGCATTTATGAGCAGCACTGTCCTTATAGCAATAGTAGGTGGTGGCGTCAGACTGGAATGCTCCGAACTCCTCGCCGCCGAAGTCAACTACCGATCTCGGGTATACTACCTTAGTGAGATTATCACAGAGATTGAAAGCACTGATATGTGCCATAGTAACGGTATCGGGAAGAGTTACACTTGTCAGCGAATTGCAGAACGCAAATGCGTCATGGTCGATAGACTGGAGCTTCTTCGGCATATTGATATCTGAAAGAGATTCACAGCCGCAGAAGCAGCTCTCGGGGATAGCTGTGATACTATCAGGCAATGTCACTTTTTTAAGAGCTGTACAGCAATAGAAAGCATAATCTCCCAAAGCTGTTACCGAATTTGGAAGATTAATAGAAGTTAATCCTGTACAGCCATAGAAAGCATAATCACCCAAAGTTTCAAGATTCTTCGGCATATTGATCTCGGAAAGTGATTCGCAGGCACAGAAGCAGTAATCGGGGATAGCTGTGATACTATCAGGCAGGGTCACTTTTTTAAG
>ONLC01000161.1 GCA_900318545.1 uncultured Eubacteriales bacterium | reverse complement strand
CAACCCCATATATGATCTTGCCTCGTCATACTACGCACACAGGCTCAACCCCAGACTTGACCCCGACAGCGTAATGAAATACCTGAATGTCACTCCCGAAATAGCCGTGAAGCTGTGGGATATTATAATGAAAACGTATTTCGAGACCGATGACCCTCAGAAATTAGAGCATTATAATTCTGTGATAGAGGGCTTTTGTATGCTCAAGGCTGCACTTATCCCTGCGATATGGGTAAATATGCCGGACGCCCATAAAAAGGGAGCAGTTGAAAATGCAAAGAAGCTCTTCTTCTTCCCGCAGATGGAAAGGCTTCTTGATGAGCTCAGCAAGATACAGAGCTGAGTATACTCTCAAAAAACCAAAGCCGCAGACTAAGTGGTCTGCGGCTTTTTTTGCCTGCTGCTATGCTTTGGTGCTCCCCTGCGAGTTCCTCTCCCAAAAAACTCCGTCAACGTAGCCTTGTATTTGCTTGTCTGTTTCTGCCATTTCAAGCCTTTGCTCTGCCCATAGGCAATACTGCTCCTCTTTCTCGATGCCGATATAATGCCTGCCGAGCTTTTTGGCAACCACGCTCGTTGTTCCCGAGCCGAGGAACGGATCAAGCACCACATCGTCTGCCGATGAGCTTGCCAGCATCATTTTAGCGATAAGCTTTTCTGACTTCTGCGTAGGGTGAGCTGTATTCTCGGGCATTGACCAGAACGGTATCGTTATATCGTCCCAGAAGTTTGACGGACAGGTATCCCTGTAATTTCCGCCCTCCGATTCGACCCAGTCCTTAGGCTTGCCCTCAACACGATAGGGTGCTATTACCTTTTTTCTGATCTTCACAGCATCAAGGTTGAAGGTGTAATCGCTGCTGTTTGTTGCAAACCAGATGTCCTCCATTCCGTTTTTCCAATTGGCTTTTGCTCCCCTGCCCTTTTCACGCTGCCAGGTTATCCTGTTTCTGACCGTGAAATAATCACTCAATACCCGTCCGACTATCAGGCTGGTTTCCCAGTCGCAGCACACATAGATAGTGCCCGTTTTTTTCAGAAGCGGCTTCAGTGCCGAAAGCCATTCACGGGTATACTTTTCATACTCGGCTTCCTTTTTCTTTGAAAAGGTTGTGCCGCTGAACGTTTTTGTAAGATTGTAGGGAGGATCCGCAATTATAAGGTCGATGCTCTCTGCAGGCAGCAGACGGCAGACCTCAAGCATATCTCCAAGAACTGTTTTATCAAGAGCATTACCAAGTGTTTTCTGCGGCTCGGATATTTTTATGCACCTGTCGAGGTATTTTTTCCCCTCGCTGATTGGTGTATCAATAGTTTTGTTTCTCTGTGCCTTGCTCATTACCGTGTGAACCTCCGATATTTAATAGATCAATATAATTATATCTTTTTTTCAGAATAATGTCAAGCTGTGAGCCGACAGAAACAAACCTCCCCCGACCGTACAGTCGGGGGAACCTTTAATATCTTACTTCATAAGCTCCTTGCCTGCGTTCCAAGCCTGTCCAGCTTTTTCGCCTACCTTGTAGTAGCCCGAACGGAACTGGTCGAAGATAAGTGCATCTACCTTCTCGGGATCGATCTTGCCGTCCTCACCGACTACCTTCTCATCGGCACTTGCATTTACGATCTTTCCGACTACACAATGCATATTCTCTGTCTTAACTACCTCTGCAAGCTCACACTCGATAGCTACAGGGAAATCTGTAATGACAGGTGCGTTCACAAACTCGCTCTTTACTGCTGTGCAGCCCGAACGCTCGAACTTGTCGGGCATTTTGTTTCCTGTTGCGATACCGAAGAAGTCAGCAGGCACGATATTTGCCGAATCAGCAATGCTTACCGTGAATGCCTTTGTCTCCTTGATAGCGGCTGTGGTTTTGTGACCCTCGCTGATGAACAGTGCTATCTTGTCCATTCCGCAGATCTGTGCCCATGCTGCGTTCATTGCACAAACTGTTCCCTCGGCGTCATAAGCTGCGATAATTGCTACAGGCATCGGGAAAAGTGCGGGCTGTGCTCCTAAATTCTTTCTCATAATGATCTACCTCCAAATAAAAATATTACCAAAGCCTCTGAATATTTATCAGATGCTTCTTTATGTACATAACATCGAGCGTATTTACACCGTCATTGTTATAAACATCAGCACATCTGAGCTGATACTCATCAAGCTGTGTCAGCTTTAAAAGATGCTTTTTCAGAACGGTCACATCAACAAGGTTTACCTTTCTGTCGTTGTTCACATCGCCTATCGCATAAAGCTTTACCTCGGGGTCCTCGGTGAAGGCACCGTCCTTTATGCTTACGCTGTATTCTCTTTCGGCAAAGCCTTCTGCACTGACTGTCATAACATAGTCTCCGTCAGGCATAGCCGCAAGACCGTAGCTTCCGTCCGTCAGTGTGTAGGCAGTCTCGCCGAAATCATCAAAGCTTATTGTTATCACGCTGTTTTTCTCCAGCAGAGATTTTTCATCGGTTTCAAGCGATGCTTTGTAAAGAGTCTCATCAATGGGCACGAACCTAAAGCCGTTCTTATCAGCGTAGGTCATAGCCGCTGTGCCCCAATAACCGTATATTGTGAAGTCCTCGAACTTGGCTCTGGAATTAATGGTATCGCTGTCATAGTAATATCCGAATGCCATAGCTCCGATCTCGGTAACGCTCTTCGGTATTGTTACCTCTTTGAGTGTTCTGCTGTCATAAGCGGCGGTTTTTCCGATAGTGGTCAGGCCATCGGGCAGGGTGAGCGATGTAAGATTTCCAAAGCCCTTCAGAATGTCCGACGGAAGCACCGTAACGCCCTCAGGAATGGTTACGCTCTCAGCACTTGCAGGCACAGCCAGAAGCTCTGTACCGTCCTTGCTCATAAGCATACCGTCAACGCTCTTGTAGGTGCCGTTTCCTGCTGCTACGTTTATAGCCTTCAGACTGCTGCAGCCATTGAAAGCACCGCTTCCGATACCGTAGGCAGTTACGGGCAGGCTGACAGTCTCCAGCGAGGTGCAGCCGTCAAACACATGATCTCCAAGATATACCCAGCTGCTCTGCTTTACAGTTACCTCTTTCAGGCTCAGACACCTGAAAAAAGCCCACTCGTTTATCCTGTTCAGCGTATTCGGAAGAGTTATGCTTGTCATCTTCGTACAGCCCTCAAAGGCGGAATTGCCTATACTAGTGATGCCGTCCTGAATAACAACGGACTGCACCTTATCACAGTTTGCAAAAGCATAGTTCTTTATGCTTACGACCTTCCTGCCATTGTATGTCGCAGGCACAGTGACCTTTGCGACGCTGTTATCGCAGCCTGTTACCTCAAGATTTCCGCCCGAAACCTCTTCAAACGTCAGATAGCTGTAGCTTGCGGCACTTGCACTGATGCTGAACCCCGAGCTCATACCCTTCTGCCCGACAGGCGATGCTATTACACCCATTACAAGCGTTATCGCCAGCACTGAGCTTATTATTCTTTTAGCCGTCATTCTGCACCTCCGTTTTTACTCTACCTTATATTATACCAAATCGCTCCGCTTTCCGCAAGGCTTATCAGGTAGAATTTTGTCCCTCTCAATTGGTAATACTAAACAAAACAGCCCCGCATAAGCGGAGCTGATAAATTATTTCTTTGCTTTCTTTTCTTTTCTTCTCTTCCTCTTGTTCTGCTTGATAAGCTCCAGAGGGTCTCCGAAACGTTCCTTGTCGCTCTGCTTAGGCTCCTCCTTGACCTCGCTTGCCTTCATGATGTCTGTCATCTGCTGCATAAGCAGATTCTGCTCAAACATTCCGACAGCCTCTTCGCAGGTATCTGCCTCACCGTCTGTCATGTACTTCTTTATCTGAGCCACGTTTTTCATATAGTCAAGCGGGACACAGTCAACTCTCTTGCCGAGAGCTGCGTAGTAGTCATCTCTCTGCCTTTCAAGCTGAACCTTTCTGTCCTCGAGCATAGAGATCTGCTCCTTGATGCCTTCGTTGACCTCATGCTGCTCCTTTTTTGCAAGCTCGAGTCTGTACTTATTGAGTCTCAGCGTAACAATGGTACCCACAACGATAGCACCCACTGCCAGACCTACACCAACGAAAATATTTGTCATAACAGTCATAAGCAGCAGAAGAAGCACCGCAACTATCGATGTGATAATTGCTCCCCTCTGGGTCTGATCCTTGCGGTCAAAGTTATTGATGACATATTTATCATCATGTATATAGGTTTTGAGATATTCCTTATTTTCTTCATTGATAGTAACGGCATTCTCCATCTCAAAATACCGTCTGAAGTACTCCGCAGCCTGATCAATTCGTTCAAGCTCCTTTGCATCTGCCATAAATATTACCCCATTCTCTTTTTGCCGTATAAAGGCACATAATAATTAATATTATTATAACACACTATTACAGCATTGTCAATCTTTTTTAACAAAAAGCCCGCATTTTTATGCGGGCCGCTGTATTATTTATCAAAGAGACTCTCCTCTGTACTAGGTCACCCAGAGAGACTGAATATTTATCATATGCCTTTTCAGCTTTGAAACATCGGGGAGGTCTATCTTGCCGTTCCTGCTGGTGTCTGCACAGGCCTGCTCATACTCGCCGAGCTCACCGAACAGCATATGACGCTTCAGGAGCATAAGGTCTGTAGTGTTTGCCTTACCGTCGCCGTTTATATCTCCGACAAGATTTATCGTTTCGTTTACGGGAGCGACCTGCTCACCGTTTACTACTGTGAACGATGTGGTTTTTGACGCACAGTTATCTGCACTCAGCTCGACCATGTATTCACCGTCCTCGAGCAGATCAAGGCTGAAGCTGCTGCCTGTATTCAGATTGCAGTTTGCAGAGAAGGAATTGTCGGCATTATATATCCTTGCCGCTCTGAGGCCTGCGATCGAATAGTCGGACTCATCAAGGCCTGCAACCGCACAGTTTATCTCGACCTCAGTATGTGTCGGCATAGCTGCCTTTCTCTCGGCTTCAAGTGCCTTGTACGGCGCCATAAGAATGTCGAGCACAGCCTGCTGCTCATCGGAAACAGTGTTGTCGCTTCTGTTGACGTAGCCGTGACACTCACTGTTCATGCTTCCGTTATCAGTCGTTTTGTTGAAAGCGTTGTTATCCCACAGAATTATAGGAAGGTTCATAGCGCTTGCCTGTGCTGCGTAATCCTCTGCCCATTTTTTTCTTTCCTCAAGATCCTTTGCGGCCGTAGCGCTGAATTCGCCCATTACAACGGGTATGCCCTTGCTGATAAACGTTGTGTTCAGCGGCTTCATAGTCCAGTTTTTAAGATTGCTTTTCTGGGTGGCATTGTATTTTGCAACATTGCCCATAGCAAAGTCATAAGGGCTGTAGCCGTGAACGGATACGACCAATCTGTTCTCATTGCCTGAAATATCTGTCGGCAGCTTGAACGAGGATACTGTAGCTCCATCTACCGAGGCATCGTATCCGGGGCACATGATAAGCCTGCCCTCATTATAGCCTCCCGATGCCCTGATTACATCAACAGCGCTCTGATTGAGGTAATTTATGCACTCGATCGAATCCTTCACCGCCGAGGGCAGATTATTCTTGTCGAACCACCACTCGTTGCCTGAGCCTATGAGTCTCGGCTCGTTCATCGTCTCAAAAATGAGGTGATAGTCATAATCCTTGAAGCACTCCGCTACCTGTCCCCATACGGTATCAAGATATTTCTCCGACATT
>ONLC01000225.1 GCA_900318545.1 uncultured Eubacteriales bacterium | reverse complement strand
GGGCTGTCGCCCCAGACCCCTTTTAAAGAACTTTTGCAACAAGCTGAGATCCGCTGTTTATTTCAGCGGATCTTTTTATTACATAAGCGGTGCAATTACCTTCAGAAGTGTTCCGAGTGCTTTATAAGAGAATTTCTCTTCCTTTATCGTCTCGGGAGTTACCTGCTTGCACTTTTTGAGGGTCTCCTTGTAGTCAGCCTTTATTTCAGAAATGCAGTCAACCTTATACAGATAGGTCGCACACTCAAAATGATGATACAAGCTGCGGTAATCAAGGTTTATAGTTCCTACCACTGCCTTCTCATCATCACTGACAAATAACTTGGCATGAACAAATCCTGGAGTGTACTCATATATCTCAACGCCCGATCTGATAAGTGAGCTGTAATGTGACTTCGCCAGAGAATACGCTGCCTTCTTATCCGGAATACCGGGAAGAATTATCTTAACGTCTACTCCCCTCTCGGCTGCGAATTTCAGTGCAGCTTCAAGCTCATTATCAAGGATAAGATACGGAGTCATAATATGCACATAGCTCTTTGCACGGTAAAGAATATCAATATAAACGCTCTCTCCGACCTTCTCCTTGAACAGAGGACAATCTCCGTAAGGCATTACAAATCCGTTTGAGGGAACAGGCTTGGCAGGTGCCAGAAATTCCTCCCACTGAGGGTTGTTCTCATCAAGATTCCACATCTGCAGGAACATAAGTGTAAAGCTCTGAACAGCCTTGCCCTCGAGCATTATTGCGGTATCCTTCCAATGTCCGAAACGCTCTTTCTGATTGATATATTCGTCAGCGAGATTAACTCCGCCGTTAAATGCCACCTGACCGTCTATAACAAGTATCTTTCTGTGGTCACGGTAGTTATACTGAGTTGTCAGGAACGGCGTGATAGGAGTATAAGGCTTGCACTTGATACCAAGCTTAGCCATTCTGTGAGGGTAATCAGCTGTAAGGAGGTTTACCTCACACATTCCGTCATACATTACCCTTACGTCTACGCCCTCCTTGACCTTGTCACTCAAAACCTTTAGGATACTTCCCCACATATAGCCCTCATCAATAATGAAGTACTCCATAAAGATGAATTTTTCAGCCTTTTTAAGCTGCTCCAGCATTGCAGGAAACTTATCATCACCAAGAGGGAAAAATGTAACCTTTGTATCTGAGTAAACAGGAAACCTTCCCGAGCGGTTCAGATATCTGCAAAGCGAATCCAATCCCGAGTCGATAACGTCGTCCTCAATAAGCGTAAACGGATCCTGAGATATTTTCCCTCTGGTTTCCTTGATGAGATCCTTCAGGCGTTTTTTCCAGCCCTGACGCACGATGTCTTTCTGATAGAACAAAAACAACACCATAGCAGGAAAAGGAACAAACATCATCAGAAACATCCATGTCAGCTTTGCAGAGGAATCCATCTCCGTATTGATAAGATAAATAACCATTATTCCCTGAAGAACCAGCTGAACGATCTTTACATAATTAAAGTAACGTTCAAGCAGTACATAAGCGATCACAACCGCCAGAAACTGAACAAGTATCAGAATAAATGCCACACCCACACGGCTGAACAGTATACCTATCAGACCGCTTTTCTTATTCTCAATAAGATTGAGAACTTCTTTGTTTGAATTATTTTCCATAAAACCACCTTCCTGAAATTAGTATATTATTAATATCTTAACACAAAACGAAGCAAATGTAAAGCACAATTTACACACATGGCAAATACTTTACAATATCGGACTTTTGTGATATACTTTCTTTGAAAAGAGGCGAATACTATGACATTCAATGATCTGGAGATAAAAAGCCGTGACGATCTTATAAATGCAGTTCACGAGCTAGGCTTTGTGCCGTATTTCAGAAATTCTATTGAGGGCTTTTCCATTGAAGAGCATATAGACCCAAGGTTCTGGTTCTCAGCCGAGGAGGGTGCATGGGAATGGAAGGGCTCTGTTATACGTGATACAGGCTGTGCCTATGGAAAGTTTCTCGAACGAAAGGCTGTATATATCAGCCCCGTGCTGTTTCCCGACTTTGCAAATTATCGCCGTGACGGCTACGACTTTGATGCTCTCTATGATGACGGGCTTGCTAAAAGGAGCGATAAATTTCTGTATGAGCTGTTATCGGATAACGCTCCGATAATATCAAAGCAGCTCAAAAAGCTCGGAGATTACAGAAAAGGCGGAAACAAAGGCTTCGACTCAGCTATACTCAGACTGCAGGAGCAGTGCTATGCTCTTATCAGCGACTTTGTCTATATGAAAGACAGGTACGGTCAGACCTACGGCTGGGGCGTTGCAGAATACTCCACTCCAGAGGTTTTTATGGGGAACACATTTTCGGATAGTGTATATAAGCATGAGCCCAAGCAATCCTATGAGATCATATTCAAGCACATGAGAAGAATACTTCCCGAAGCGACTGACAGCGAGATCCGAAAGATACTGAAATGAGGAACTATCAAATGAACAAAAAGATCAAAAGACCCTTATCGGCACTTCGTATTATAGGAATGATATTTACTCCTCTCGGAGCCTTGTTCGTAATAGTCGGAGCAGCAACTATCCCACTTTTCAAAATCCACCCCGAAAGCTTATCCGGTAAGCCGGAAGTTTTCCACGGAGTTTTTATAGGGATAGGTCTGATTTTTGTTGTTCTCGGGATTATCTTTCTATACCGCTCAGGCAAGGAATACAAGATGCTTCAGGAGGCTTACGATTCAGGCAATTATATTACTGCTCGCTTTAATAATGCAAATCAGGATACAAATATACTTATCAACAACAGGCACCCTTATATTGCTGAGTTTATGTACCTCGATCAATATACAGGAATAATGCATTTTTATAAAAGTGCTCCTGTTATGTTTGACCCCACTTCAGCACTTTCCGGAAGAGATGTAAAAGTATATATCCACCCCAATGACCCCGAATGCTACTATGTTGATATCGAGGAAATACTGCCTGAAATCCGTATGCATTAATAATTCGTCATAATGCACTAAAATAAGGATTGATAATTGACAATCGGAAAGAAATATGTTATTATAAAAAGCGGAATGCAATTTTCTAGGTATTACTGTAAAGTATTAATTATTATTCCATATTTTCTCGACTAGGAGCAGATAAATTATGAAGAAAAAACCAATTCTAGTCGTCATGTTAACTTATAATGACATGACGGTAGAGAACGCTTATGAGATCTTCGACCAGTGCAAAGATTCAAAGGCTGAGTACTGGGGCTTCAAGGAGGAGCCGCTTCCGCTTGATGAGATGAAAAAGCTCTACGCATATATGAAAGAGTGCGGAAAGAAAACCTCTCTCGAGGTAGTTGCATACACCGAGAAGGAGTGCATCGAGGGTGCTAAAATGGCAGTCGAGTGCGGCTGCGATATG
>ONLC01000295.1 GCA_900318545.1 uncultured Eubacteriales bacterium | reverse complement strand
CTTTCAAGCCGGAGGCACTCCGCTGTTTTAGCACTTGCATATACAGTATCGAAAACTGGCAGCAGTCCGCAGTGGTCAACGTCCGCATGAGTTATAAAGCATTTCTTTTCAATACTGTCAAATTCAGGGATCATATTTCTGAAAATCGACAGCATTTCCTCTTTATAACAGGCATAACCCGTATCAATGAACAGGTATTCGTCATCGCTTTTTATAATTGCCGTATTGCTTCCGCACGGAGGCTCGATAAGGGTTATTACTGTATTATCAGTAATATTTTGATGAGTTATCCTTGGCGAGAAATTAATGCCTCTTGAAGCCGCAAGAAGCTCTGCAAAACGGCTTATACTGTCAAAAGTCCGGTAAGGAGATACGCCAGTATCGTCCAGTATTTGCATAGCAAGGTTTGTATTGACTATAAGTTCATTTTTGGATTCGGAGGATATTTCCATCGCAGCCGAGAGTTCATTAACGAATGTGCTGTAAAAGAAGCTGTTGTCATATATCTTCTCAGCATGATTATATTCGATAACTCTGACACTGCAAAGCTTTTTCGCTTCTTCTATGAAACCATTTATTTTATCTGAATTATCAACTATAAGTCCCATTTTGAAAAGCTGATATTCTGTACCGTTTTCCTGTGAGCTTATGTATGAAATATTGAAATTATGTGCGCTTATAAGCTCAAGTATCGAAGTAACACTTCCAGGTTCATCTTTAAGACAAAATTCAAGAAGCATAACACTGCGATTATCCTCGTCACACTGGAGGTAGCCAATATCTGACAACTCTTCGGAAGCTTTTGCAAGCTGCTGTGGAGTTCCCTCTGCATCGATAAACAGCATATGGGAATCCACAGCTTTGTTATAGCTTACTCTCGTGATATTTATACCGAGTGAGGCAAAACATTTGCTTGCCTTTAGAAATGCCCCTATATGATTCGGCATTTTCGTTACGAAAGTCTTGTTCATTATTTCTTGTACTTTGCGTTATCCATTTCACGGATAGCAGCACGGCGGATCTTTCCGCTGCCAACGGTCTTGGGCAGCTCCAGAACGAACTCAACAACTCTCGGATATTTGTAAGGCGCTGTACGCTCCTTGACGTAATCCTTGATCTCTCTAACCAACTCTTCTGAGCCTGTCTTATCCTTTGTGAGAACAATGGTCGCTTTTACTACCTGACCTCTTATCTCGTCCGGAACACCAGTAACAGCACATTCAAGCACATAAGGGAGTTCCATGAGAACACTCTCGATCTCGAATGGTCCGATACGGTATCCGGAAGATTTGATAACATCATCGACACGTCCTACATACCAGAAGTAACCGTCCTCGTCTACCCATGCTGTATCGCCTGTATGGTAGTAACCGTCACGCCATGTCTCGGCTGTGTTTTCCTCATCACCGTAGTAGCACAGTGCAAGTCCGGGAACGCCATAGCCGACAGCATTGCTGTCCTTAAGCTTAACACATATCTCACCTGTCTCACCAACACCTGCGGGAGTTCCGTCAGGGAGAAGTACCTGTACGTCATACTGTGGATTTGGCTTGTCAAGCAGTTTCCACTTTGCTCCGTCCCTGATAACATTTATGTCGAGCGAAGGAGCTCCGCGACCACTGATGTTCAGTACTGCATTCTTGCTGTCTGACTTGTGCGTGAGAACCAGCAGACCGTCTGCTGCACCATTGCTATCTCCGTTTCTCTGTAGTACAAGACAACCGTCTGATGCACCCGGGATACCATTTGTACCAAGTATCATGTTGTTCGGATTGGAGTCCTGCTGTTTTCGGTTGTGATGAACAAGAATAATTGCGATGCCTAACTCGTCAGCAATTGATTTAAGAGTTGAAACGTCCTTGTAATCACTTCCGTACTTCATATCAATTGTATCGCGCACCTTTTGCAGAGTATCAATGACTATCAGCTTCAGGTCTGAGAATGTTTCCTTGCACTTGCGAAGGTCATCTTCGAGACCGTTACCGAGAGTGTTGACGAGCAAAACGTATTGCAGA
>ONLC01000160.1 GCA_900318545.1 uncultured Eubacteriales bacterium | reverse complement strand
GTCTGCCACTGTCATTAAGTCCCGAGGCACCTCGCCTGACAGCCCTTGCAAGCAGTCTCACAGCCTTATCCTGCCCTATGACTGTACGTTTAAGCTCCTCTTCAAGGTCTTTAAGCTTTTCTCTTCTGCTTTGTGAAACAGCCTCTCTGTCCACTCCCGAGATCTCGGATATCACCGCCTCAATATGCTGCCTTTCAAGTACAAGAGCTTTCTTTGCATCAGAGCTTGTAATAGCTGTCAGGTAAGCATCACGGCTGATACTCCCCGAGATATAATCATCAAACGCTTTTGAGAGCCGCTGCCTTTCGCAGGTGCCGTCAGTCTGGGTAACGGCAAGGGCACAGGCTTCATCAAGGATATCTATTGCCTTATCGGGAAATGCCTTTGAGTGTACATATCTGTCGGCAAGCCTTACCGTGTGGTCGATCATTTCCTTGCTGATACTTACACCGTGGTGCTTTTCAAGCCTTGGAGTAAGAGCACTGAGCATTTGAGCAGTCGCAGCGGCATCGGGCTCCTTTACGGTAACAGTCCGAAAACGTCTGTCCATAGCACTGTCAAGGGCGATCGTCTTGCGGTACTCCTCAAAGGTAGTAGCACCTATTACCCTAAGCCCGGGCCTTGCAAGCTGCGGCTTTAAGATGTTTGCGGCATCTATTGCACCCTCAGCGGCACCTGCTCCCATAATGTTGTGTATTTCATCAATGAAGAGGATAATGTTTCCTGCGGACACAGCCTCATCAAGGCAGGCTTTAAGCCGCTCCTCAAAGTCACCCCTGTATTTAGCTCCTGCAAGCAGCAGCGGCAGGTCAAGAGAGAATACTCTTTTTCCGCAAAGCACATCGGGCACATCTGAGGTCGCTATCCTGAGCGACAGCCCCTCTGCGATTGCAGTCTTGCCGACACCTGCATCACCTACAAGACAGGGGTTATTCTTTGAACGCCTGCAAAGAATGCTTATTACCCTGTTAATCTCCTTTTCTCTGCCTATGCAGGCATCAAAGTGTTCGTATTCTTCTCTGGAGGTCAGCTCCCTTGAAAACCTGCTCAGAGATCGAAGCTTCGGACAGGAGCCGTTTCGTGCTGTGAGCTCGCTTACAAGCGAGCCTGTTTTTGCCTCCAGATCTTTTAGAATCTCGGCTGCACAGCAGTCCTCACAGCGGATAATACCTGCAAGGATATGTTCACATTCTGTCTGCCTGCTACCCGATAGCTTAGCAAGCCCCACCGCCTCACGCAGAGCCCACAGGCTGTTTGAGGTAAGGTCATTCAGGCTCAGCTTGCAGGGTGTACCCTTTCCGATAAGATATTCTATCCTTTTGTTTACTGCATTGAAGCTTATACCTCTGCCCGAAAGTATCGCCTGACAGGCTCCGCTTTTTGCACAGGCAGCCAGCAGGTGCTCAGTTCCCACATAGGTGTGTCCGAGCCTGCCTGCGTACTGTACAGCAAAGTTTAAGAGTTCCTTTCCCTGATATGAAAATCCGTCAGTATTTATATCCGGATAAGTCATAGCTATCGCTCCTTTTCAGAATAGTTTTCTATGATCATTTTTGACGGCAATATAAATTATATTCAGCGGACAAAACCTGCTTTCCAAAGCTGTAACATTTTTTTGTCAGCGGCATAAACTGTACTATAAAGCAAAGCGGAAAACACCGCAGCTTTATAATCTGAAAAAAGGAGAACTGTTATGAACGGTTACTGGTGGATCATCATTCTTATCCTCATCATGTTTATGTGCTGCAACGGCTGTGGCTGCGGCTGCGACAACAACGGATGCGGATGCGGCTGTGGCTGCAACTGAGAAATGAAAAAGGACTGCTGCACTAAGCAGCAGTCCGTACATAGACCCGTAACTGAAAACGTCCCCCGTTTTTTTCGGGGGACGCTGTTCTTTACTTTCTGTGAGAGGACTTGAAAATAACGCCTGTTACCTTTGGCCCTGCATTTATGGCTACCTCTGAGCCTATCTGATAGAAGTCCACAGGCGGATAGCCGACCTTTTTGGTCATAGCCTGAGCCATTTCATCACGTACTGAGGCGTCATTTCCGTAAACCACGAGGTACGGTGTCTGAGGTATCATCTCAGCCTCAACAAGCTCGAGGATCTTCGGAACTATAGCCTTGTCGCCCCTGATCTTGGTCTCGGTAACGATTTGATTGTCATCTATCCTCATAACAGGCTTGAGCCCCATAACCTCGCCGACAAAAGCCGCCGCAGAGGGTATACGTCCTGACTTTCTTGCATATCTGAGAGTATACATAGCAAAGAAAATAACGCAGTTATCTACCCAGTCCTTAATAAAGGCTACAATGTCCTTGGCAGGGGTGTTCTTCAGTGCTTTTTTTGCACCCTCAACTACTGCGTAGCCGTAGGCACCTGTGTATGAGCGTCCGTCGATACAGTAAATGTTGAACTTGCCCTTTGCATCGGGGTGCTTTTCAAAAAACTGTTCAGATGCCATAAGTGCATTCGAGTAGGTCGAGGAGCCGTTTGAGTTGATGCTCGTGTAGATAACATCGGTATATCCGTCAGCATAGAGCTTTTCAAACGCCTCCTTGAACTCAAAAGCAGTTATCTGCGAGGTCATCGGAATGCCGTCATACTCATCGAGCATTTTGTAAAAGCCCTCGTTGTCAAAATCCTGTCTTGAAACGTAGCTTTTATCTCCCATAGTTACCTTGAACGGGAGCACAAGAATATCATATTTCTCGGCATTCTCCTTGGAGATGTCGCTTGCCGAATCTGTCATAACCTTGATCTTAGCCATGATTATTTTTACCGCCTTTCCGTGGGGTTTACCATGTGTATTTTGTAAGCTGTCCCTCTCTTCCGAGGTCGGGATAGCCCCATTGTCTGAGCACCTCATAAACACCTATTGCAACCGAGTTTGACAGGTTCAGGCTCCTGAGCTCATTTCTCATCGGTATCCTGACGCAGTCATCCGGGTGAGCATATAAAAGCTCCTCGGGGAGCCCCTTGTCCTCTCTTCCGAAAACAAGATAGGTATTCTGTGTGTCGGGATAATCTATATCCGAGTGGGTCGTTCTGCCCTTAGTTGTGAAAAAGCGGAAGGTTCCGCTGTTTTTCTCAAAAAACTCATCTAAGCTCTCATACTCGTATATCTCGAGCTTATCCCAGTAGTCAAGACCTGCACGCTTTAGATGCTTGTCAGTTATCGTGAAGCCGTAGGGCTTTATAAGGTGCAGCGCAGCGCCTGTTACAGCACAGGTTCGGGAAATATTCCCTGTGTTCTGAGGTATCTGCGGCTCAACAAGAACTATATTGAGCCTGTATGTGTTTTCACTCATATCAAAGCTTCCTGTAGTCCGACAGCTCCTGATAGCCTGTCAGCCACGACAGCTGCCCCTCAAGCATAAGCCCCTCAGTCCAGGGCACCTGATAGCTGTAGGTAGTCTTAACGCAGAGCTCTGTAAATGCAGATGCTCTGTTCATAGCAACAGGAAGGCTGTCGCCCTTTAGTATGCCGCCTATCAGCACCGAGGCGAACATATCTCCCGTACCCGAATAGTGGGCAGGCACATAGTCGTTCGGTACTCTCCAGAAGCTTCCGTTCTCACGGTCAAAGCCGACTGTTGACATTCCTCCGTTTGCAAGCTCGGCGCTGGTGATGACAACTGTTCTGTTTCCTTTGTCCGATAGCCTTACCAGCCACGATTTTATCTGAGTGTTCAGCATAGGCTTGGTAGGGAAGTCCTCACCAAGCAGTATTGCCGCCTCAGTCATATTCGGAGTGATTATATCCGCAACAGTTACAAGCTCACCCATTTTTTTGCAGAGCTTGTCAGTATAGGTCGCATAAGCCTTTCCTCCGTCGCCCATAACAGGGTCAACCACTTTAAGCGACTGCGGATATGCCTTGAAAAATTCAAGACAGTGATCTATCTGAGCCTCGCTTGCCATAAAGCCGCTGTACACGCTGTCGAATTCTGTCTTCATTTTAAGATAGTGCTCAAGAGCAGGCTTCATATAGTCTGTAAGGTCACGCATTACAAACTCATCATAGCCCGTATGTGCTGACAGCACAGCCGTAGGCACAGGACAGACCTGAACACTCATTGCCGAAAGAACAGGTATAATAACTGTAAGCGAGCATCTGCCCAGTCCCGAAATATCCTGAATAGCGGCTACCCGCTTTCCATGCAGCATTATAGCATACCCTTCCCTTCGATTTCTTCATAAAGAACATTATAACATACTTTTTTTGTTTTTTCAATAGTAAAGCAATATTTTTCGTGATTTTGAAGCTTTCGGAGCATACATAAGGCACGGATACAAAATATATGCTCGTATTTTGTTGAAAATGAGTATTGAAAAGTGCGTGTTTATGGGCTATAATATACATATATGCATTTTTACCAATTTTTTTAAAACAGAGAGAAGATAAATGAAGAAAATAAAAAAACGTGAGCTGAGCTTTGCCCTCAGCTATCATCTGAACAAGAAATTTGTTCATTCGTTCAGTACTGCCTTTCTGCTGTTCGGGCATACGGGCTATCTGATCGCATTTTTTATTCTTAAAATATATCCGATGGCGTTTTTCAATATCTTCAGCGTAGCCTTTTATCTTACGATGCTGATATTGAATCTGAAAAAGGAGCAATACTCAAATGTTCTGCTCCTTGAAGAGATGGAGATAATGCTACATTCCCTTGTTGGAACGTACTATATCGGGTGGGACGCAGGCTTTGCCCTGTTCTTTATAGGAAATGCGTCGATACCGTTTTTCGGTGAATTCAGGAAGCGGTTCACCCCGTTTATGATAGCTCTGCTGAATATTGTTGCTTTTATCGCAGCAAGGATAAACCTTTATAACTGGGCGGCACCTTACCATATGAATAAGGTGTATCTGATGAACGGCTTGTATATTTATAATGCATTGGCTTCGTTTTTTATAGTAGTGTTTATATCGTCTTACAGCATATTTATCCGAGAGATGATGGCAGATAACATGAAAAAGAAAAACGAGCATCTGCAAAAGCTTGCGACTATCGATCCGCTTACCGAGCTTTTCAACAGGCGTGCTATGATGGAGTATATCAAGCTTATAGAGAAAAACTGCCGCAAGGCCAACGAGAGCTACAGTCTGTGTATTTCCGATATTGATGACTTCAAGAAGATAAATGACACCTACGGTCACGATGCAGGTGATGAGGTATTAAAGACAGTATCTTCGATTTTTGTAAGCATAGTTCCTACAGAGGGCTATGTATGCCGCTGGGGCGGTGAGGAAATACTCTTTGCGCTGCCGACAGGCGGCAGCTATGCTGCGATGATCGTAGCCGAGAGAGTCAGAAAAGAGGTCGAGGCTCACGAATTCAACATTGACGGCAGACCCTTCCACGTTACTATGACCTTTGGTCTGTGCAAGGTAATGCCCGATCAGAACTACGACAGTGGTATCTCCCGTGCTGACAAGTGCCTTTATGA
>ONLC01000180.1 GCA_900318545.1 uncultured Eubacteriales bacterium | reverse complement strand
TTATATCTCGCTATCGAATCGCAGGCTACCGTAGTATAGCAATGCCCTATATGCGGATTGCCCGACGGATAATAGATAGGAGTTGTAATATAAAATGTTTTCTTATCCATTTTTAATCCTCCTTGAAACATACATAATATATTATTATACATCATTATGATGATTAAGTCAAGACTTACATAACAAAAAAGACGCAGCCCGAAGACTGCGTCTTTGCCACACAGAGGATCAAGCCATTCCTGCTGTGATAATAGCCATTTTGTAGACCTCATCAGCATTGCAGCCTCTGGAAAGGTCATTGATAGGAGCATTAAGACCCTGAAGGATAGGTCCGTATGCCTCAAAACCGCCAAGTCTCTGAGCGATCTTATAACCGATATTACCTGCCTCAATAAGCGGGAAAATAAAGGTATTTGCCTTTCCTGCAACAGGAGAATCAGGGCACTTGGTCTTAGCTACCTCAGCGGAAACAGCTGCATCGAACTGGAACTCACCGTCGATAACGAGATCGGGATCAATCTTTCTTGCTGCTTCTACAGCATCATGACTGAGCTGAACAGTACCGCCCTTGCCTGAGCCGTAGGTCGAGAAGCTGAGTACTGCAACCTTAGGATCAATACCGAAGAAAGCTGCTGTTCTTGCTGTTTCAACAGCGACCTCAGCAAGCTGCTGGGCTGCTGTGAGAACTACATTGCCCTCCTTGTCAACTCTGTCTGTATATGCAAGGTTTATTGCACAGTCGCCCATAGAAATGGTTTCCTCTGCTCCGTCCTTCTCTCTGAACAGAATAAACGATGAGCTTACAAGGTTTGAGCCCTTCTTTGTCTTGATGATCTGTAGAGCAGGTCTTACAGTATCAGCTGTGGAATATGTAGCACCGCCTAGAAGTGCATCTGCCTTGCCTGCCTTAACAAGCATAGTTCCGAAGTAGTTTGACTTTTTCAGAAGCTCTCTGCACTCATCCTCTGTCATTTTGCCCTTTCTGAGCTCAGCCATCATCTTTACAAGAGAATCCATATCCTCGTAGGTAAGAGGATCAAGAATCTGAGCCTTTGAAATATCAAAGCCGCCCTTTGATGCTGCTGCCTTTACATCATCAACATTTCCGCAAAGGATAACGCCCATGAGTTCTTCCTTGAGAAGCCTGTCAGCTGCCGAGAGTATTCTCTCATCTGTTCCCTCAGTAAATACGATCGTTTTTGCACTTGCCTTAAGATTGGCAAGAAGCTTATCAAACATTGCCATAAATTATGACCTCCTGAATTTATAATACAAAACTATTATATCACTCATTACTAAAAAATGCAAGTATTTTCCGTAAATAACTGTTAGTTTAATTAATTAAGTTATTATCTTATTCAGTTATATGAGTTCATATCAAATTCACATTTAATTGTTATTATATATAGAGAGATTTATAATAGGGGGGATTGTGTGAAAAGAAAGCTTATAGGTTTCATTACCTCCAGTCCGGATTCTGAATCTGTTCAAAGACTTACCGAAGGACTGTTTTCCCAATGCAAATATTATGGATATGATGTAGCCGTTATCAGTCCTCTGGTTCAGGTATGCCACTATTTTAAGGACTATCTGAAAGGCGAAAGCAATATTTATAACTTAATCAACCCTGAAATGTTTGATGGTATAATCGTTGACACTGTTAGTCTGACTCAGGATAGGGTTACATGGCCGATGACTCAGATCGAAAGCATACTAAAGAAGCATAATTATAAGAATGTTGTTGCTATCGACATACCATTGGCGGATTATCACCTTATTGAGACTGATGATGTAATATCATTCAAGAAGATAACCGATCACATTCTTGATGTGCATAAATGCGAGAATGTGTGGGTGTTGGACGGTCCTGAGAATATGACTGTTACTCAGAAAAGGCTTGAGGGAATCAAAAAATCCTTTGAGGAGCACAGCATCAAGTTCAAGGAAAGAAACGTAACCTACGGTGATTTCTGGTATTCAAGCGGCGAAGAGCTTGCTAAGAGGATATATGATGCTGACAGAAGGCCCGATGCTGTTATCTGTGCGAGCGACCATATGGCGATAGGTCTTTCCAACGGTCTTATCAGAAGAGGTATAAAGGTTCCTGATGAGATAATTGTCACGGGTTTTGATGCAACAGCCGAGGCAGCTATAAATGACCTTGCTATAACGACCTATACTCCCGAATCGGGTGCGGCAGCAGCTGAGGCTGTAAACTATCTGCGTACACTGATAGACCCCGATAAGACTGTAATTGATTCAAGTGATGCAGGCTACGGCGGAATGCTCTGCTGTGACAGCTGCGGCTGCAGAACAAATATGAAATATGTCAGAAGAAGGCTCGGGCGCTCTCTGATACACTCCCATATCAATTATCAGGAGGACGGAATAGAGGATAATGTCAACATCGGAAGACTGCTTGACAGCTATATGTTTGAAAATCTTACCAGTGCAAGAACTCCTGAGGATTGCCTTAAAAGGATTTATAGCACAGATTATCTTATCAGACCGTATGACCATTTCTATATGTGCCTAAGGAAGGACTGGCTTGATACCGAGAAAATGCTTGTAAAAGGCTATCCCGATAAAATGAGAATGGTCATGCATGCAATTCCCGGAGAATACGAATTAAATGATTATCTTTTCTGCGATGATTCCGATAAGCATGAATTTGAAACAAAGCTCATGCTTCCGCAACTGCTTGATGAAGATCAT
This sequence comes from uncultured Eubacteriales bacterium, assembly GCA_900318545.1. Classification (GTDB taxonomy): domain Bacteria; phylum Bacillota; class Clostridia; order Oscillospirales; family Ruminococcaceae; genus Hominimerdicola. Next base: position 2,174 of record ONLC01000180.1, on the reverse strand, counting down.
GATCCGTCTGTTTTCTACTTCTCACCCATTCATTTTGAGGAAAACACCTTCGGGTATTGTGTTTTACAGTGTGCTCTTCAGAAAATGAGAAAGCTTGATATAGTTTTTCATAACTGGATAAGAAATATCGACAATGCTCTTGAAATGGCAAGGGCACAAAACAGACTTCTGGAGTTTTCCGAAAGAGATGCTTTAACAGGACTGTTCAACAGACGTGCTCTTGACAACTGGTTCGTTAAAAACGAAAATGCAGAGGCAGATCAGGTAATGGCTATGGTAGTTGATATGGACGGTCTTAAAATCATCAATGATAATTATGGGCATATCGAGGGTGACTTTGGAATTAAAACGATAGCAAATGTTGTCAATAATATAACAACAGAATCCGAAATATGCGTTCGTGCAGGCGGAGATGAGTTTTATCTGGTTGGGCTTGGTGCATACAACGAGCAAACTTTGCTTGACAAGCAAAAGCAGTTTTATGATGAACTTGATGAGATAAACAAGCATTCAGGCAAAGACTATACTGTTACAGGAAGCATAGGCAGTGCTCTTTGCGATTTCAATGGAAAAGAAAGCTTTAAGGAGCTTCTCAAACAGGCCGATGCAGATATGTACCGAAACAAAGAAATGCGAAAAAAGAACAGAGCATAGTACAAAGGCTTCTGCGTTTGCAGAAGCCTTTGTTTATCACAGTGTTCCGAATATTCTGTCTCCCGCATCTCCAAGACCGGGAACTATATATGCATTTTCGTTCAGCTTTTCATCAAGCGCACCTACATAGATATCTATATCGGGGTGAGCTGCTTCAAGAGCCTCAAGACCCTCGGGAGCCGCAATTATACAAAGGAACTTGATCTTTTTGCAGCCCTTGGCTTTAAGATAGTCAACAGCCTGTATAGCTGAGCCTCCTGTTGCAAGCATAGGGTCAGGGAGGATAACAAGCCGCTGATCTATGTCTTCGGGGAGCTTACTGAAATAAGCATGCGGCTCATGTGTTTTCTCATCTCGTGCAAGACCAATATGTCCAATCTTTGAAAGCGGTATAAGCTCTGTAATGCCGTTTACCATTCCAAGACCAGCCCTGAGTATAGGAACAACCGCAAGCTTCTTCCCTGCCAGCATAGGCTGGCTTGTTTTAGCTATAGGCGTTGTTATCTCAACATTTTCTGTTGGCAGATCTCTTGTAGCTTCGTAGCACATAAGCATCGCTATTTCACTGACAAGGCTTCTGAACTCTCCGGTTCCTGTATCTTTGTTTCTGAGTATCGATATTTTATGTTTTATAAGAGGATGGTCTAAAACCATTACTTTTGCCATATATATCATCCTTTCAGCTGATTTTACCTTTACTTATTATACTACATTTTTTGAACAAAGTCAACAATATATACAGTAAATGCCGACAGATTTTATCTGTCGGCATTGTTTTATTCGAGCTCGAAAGCTCCTGTATACAGCTGATAATACTGCCCTTTTGCGGCAATAAGCTCATCGTGAGTGCCACGCTCGATTATTGAACCGTGATCAAGAACGATTATAACATTTGAATTCTTTACGGTTGAAAGTCTGTGAGCTATTACAAAAACTGTTCTTCCGTTCATAAGTCTGTCCATACCCTTTGAAACTATCTGCTCGGTTCTTGTATCAATCGAGCTTGTAGCCTCATCAAGTATCATTACAGGAGGATCTGCGACCGCAGCTCTGGCGATAGCAAGCAGCTGGCACTGACCCTGTGACAGGTTTGAGCCGTCACCCGAAAGAATCGTATCATAGCCATTTGGCAGCTTTTTGATAAAGCTGTGAGCACCTGCAAGCTTAGCCGCTTCGATACACTCTTCATCAGTAGCATCAAGGTTGCCATATCTGATGTTCTCCATAACGGTTCCAGTGAAAAGAACAGTTTCCTGCAATACGATACCGAGAGATTTTCTCAGCGACGACTTCTTTATCTTATTGATATTGATATCATCATATCTGATCTTACCGTCTGCTATGTCATAGAAGCGGTTTATAAGATTGGTGATAGTGGTCTTTCCTGCACCCGTAGCACCAACAAAGGCGATCTTCTGTCCCGGCTTTCCGTAAAGAGTGATATTGTGAAGTATCATCTTATCGGGTTTATAGGAGAAGTCAACATCGTAGAATCTTACATCACCCTTGAGAGGTGTGTA
>ONLC01000085.1 GCA_900318545.1 uncultured Eubacteriales bacterium | reverse complement strand
GGAAAGCCGACCTCAAAGGGCGTGCCGAAGCGATCACTCAGATACCTTGCCGCTGAAAGCCCCGACGGTGCTATAACATACAGCCTTTCGCACTCGCCTGCTTTTTTTATCTCTTCAAGTCCGCTGTCCATTCCAAAGCAGACTATGTCCTCAAAGCCCTTTGCTTTAAGGGCGCTCACAAGCCTTTGTGAGTTCGTTTCGCTGATGTTCAGAGGTGTTGCTCCGATAACTCCGACCTTGCCTTTTCTGACCTCATGTCCGTCCTCGGCGAAGGTCTCAAAAAGGCGCTTGTAGACCATTTCCTCACCGTAGTCATAAAGCCTTGTGCCGTCCGTCCTGAAAGCCAGACAGGGAAGCCCTGTTTTCTTCTCGCTCATGCGCTCAAGAGCTTTAAGGTCGGTAGCTATCACCGCAGGCACGGGCGTACCGACAATAGCCGTAAAGGGCGCATCTATCTGCTCGGTTATCATAGCAAGCTTTTTAACTAAGAGCTCATCACGGCCGAGGATAGCGTCCATATCACGGAGCCCTGCCGAAAACAGCGCCGAGCGCTTATTAAACCACCTCGGCTCATCAAAGCCGCATACATTTCCTGCACAGCCGCCTGCATCGCAGATAACGGTTATACCGCCAAGCTCATAGAGCACCGCACAAGCTCCCGAGTCATCGGGGGCGAGGGGCGAAATATGCTTTAGCATCTTTTTCATTCTGCACTCCCCCTTTCAGCAAGTGCCTTGTCAAGCTCCTCAAAGAGCATAATTACTCCCCTGTAGCCAAAGGGCTGAGCCTCTCCGTTGAAGTCAATACCCGCCCTGCCCTTATGGTAGTAGGAAGCGTCTGCACCTATGGCGGCATCTATCTCGGGCGAGGGAACATAGTTCATCATCGTCGGGGAGAGGTTTGAATAAATTCTGGTATCGGGAGAAAGCTCTGCAAGCTTTTTTACAAACACAAAGTTTCTCTCGCCGACCGTTCCGTATATTTCAGCGACCTTAAAGCCGTACTGCGTGAGTGCAAGTGCCAGCTCAAAGCTGTCACCGTTTATGCTCTCGCCCACAGCAAAGGTGAGTGCGCCGTGCTTTGCCTTAAAGTCAACTATGCACTTCTCAGCGGCAGACAGGTATTCGCTGTCATCAAGCTCTGCGCCTATTGCCTGTGAGAGCAGTCTGTACTGGTTGTGTATCTTGTCGGTACGGAACATTCTTGTAAGCTCAACAAAGGGTATACCGAGCCTTGTCTGCATATCCTGTGCAGCAGCCCTTGCCTCGGAATTGAGCACTAAGCTGAAGTTCGCCCTTGACATCTCCTGATAGTCCTCAAAGGTCTCACATCTGCCTAGCTCTCTGACCTTTTTTATGCCTGCCTTTTTAAGCAGAGGATATATCTCGCAGCCGTCATCAAGTGCCGAGAAAAAGCCCATGATATTGCACTCGTCGGAGCGTCTTTTCTGCGGCTCTAAAAGTGAGTACACAGACTTTCTTACCAAGCCCATAGGCGGCAGCCTTTTCTCCCTTGTGAGGGCATACATATACGCAGGCGCAGCCTTTACTCCTGTTTTGTCCTCGCAGGCACGACAGACTCTCTCCATATCAGTTCCGAGCAGAGCGTCAACGCAGGTAACGCAGAGCATTATTACCGAGGGCGTATAGTCAAGCTCTTCCAGGAGCTCTTCGCAGGCCTTTGGTATCTTGCTGACGTATCTTCCCGTGACTATGTCCGTATCATCAAGCATGAGGTAGAAAAACCTCTCGCTGTAGCCTAGCTCATTGAGAAGCTGAGTGTTTCTTCCGCAGCAGCCCGGGGCAATAAGCAGCATTACCGAGCCCGGTATAGCAAGGCCTGCTCTTTTCACTCCGAAGCCCTTTGCTCCCGGGGAGTTGAAGTCAAGCGTTGCAGGCGAGCTGTATATCATGTGCTTTGCCGAGGTAAGCTCCGTCGGGAGCGTATCGGGACTCAGCAAGGACAGCTCCTTTGCAGTTATGAAATATGCATCAACCATTCTGTTTGTCCTCATCTATCAGCAGTTTTGCAAGCTCAAAAAATCTCTTTGAGGTCTCGCACTCGGGGTCGCCCTCTATGCAGGTCATTCCCCTGTCCTCGTATCTGATTATATCGTCAGAGCGTGGTATATCGGCAGTCACATCAAGGCCTGCCTTTTCTGCAAAGGCTCTGACCTTTTCTTCCTCGCCCTCAACGTTCCTGCGGTTCATAATTATACCACGCACCTTGGCGTAGCTTCTGTCCTCGAAGTTGTTCACCGCACTGTTTATATTATTAGCCGCATAAAGCGCCATCTTCTCGCCCGAGGTAACTATCAGCACCTTTTCGGCATAGCCTTCTCTGATAGGTGCGGCAAAGCCTCCGCAGACAACATCGCCGAGCACATCGTAAAGCACAGCGTCGGGCTTTATCTGCTCGAAAAGCTCCAGCTCCTCCAGCAGGCTGAACGTAGTGATGATCCCTCGCCCTGCACAGCCAAGCCCGGGGGTAGGTCCTCCCGTCTCAATACAGACAACTCCGCCGTAGCCGACCTTCATTATCTGCTCGATCTTGTCAGGCTCTTCATCGTGTATTCTCATATAGTCCATTACAGGGATAACAGGCTCTCCGTGAAGAAGATTTATAGTCGAATCCGCTTTCGGGTCACAGCCTATCTGAATGACCTTCTTGCCAAGGCTCGCAAGCGCCGCCGACAGGTTAGATGTACAGGTCGATTTGCCTATACCGCCCTTTCCGTATATGGCCAGCTTTATCATTTATAGTCACCTCTTGATATCTCGACCTCATAGCCGATACGTTTCATTCTTGCCTGAACACAGCTTTTGCAGGCATCGGTGCTGTCCTCAGTGCAGATCTTTCCGTCATAGAGCATATATTTCTTTCTCACCGCTGTCGGAGACAAATTCGGCATTATTACATTTGCTCCCGAAAGCACGCCCTGCTCTCTGCCGTCGGGGCGAATAGTTCCGAGAGCTGTAGTCGCAGGCAGAAGCACCCTCGGGAGCATTATCCTGCAAAGGCTCAGCAAAAACAGCGTCAGCTCATAGGAGCCTGCAGGCTCATCTCGAAAGGGTGTATCCTTATGCGGCAGAAAAGGTCCTATACCTATCATATGGGGCTTAAAGTCAGCAAGAAACAGCATATCATCGGCAAGACACTCATTTGTCTGATAGGGCGAGCCCACCATAATGCCTGCTCCTGTCTGATAACCAAGCTCCTTTAGCGTTTTCAGACAATTCATTCTGTGCTCAAAGGACATACTCTCAGGGTGAAGCTTTCCGTAATGCTCCTTGTTGGCAGTCTCGTGCCTTAAAAGATACCTGTCAGCACCTGCCTCTTTAAGGAGCAGGAGCGCATCTCTTTCAAGCTCACCGAGAGAGAGCGTAACCGCACAGTCGGGGTGAGCCTTCTTTATCCTGCGTACAATATCTGCCATTCTCTCGGGCGGATATGCCTTGTAGTCCTCACCGCTTTGCAGTACAAAGGTACGAAAGCCGTAATCGTAGCCCTCGTCACAGCAGAGAAGGATTTCCTCATCGGTAAGGCGGTAGCGCTGAGCGTTCTTGTTTGAACACCTGATACCGCAGTAAAGGCAGTCATTCTTACAGACATTTGAAAATTCTACTATGCCCCTTATATATATCTTTTTCCCGAACACACTCTGACTTATCTTCCTTGCGAGCTCAGCGGCATAGGCTCTGTCCTCGTCCGTCCACCCGCCAAAGACGGTCAGCCACTCCTCCTTTGAGAGGGTCTTATCTGTGTTCAGCTTATCTATTAGTTCTCTGACTGCTGCCATAATATCACCTTAACAAAAAACCGACCCTTACCTGTCAGCAAGAATCGGACATAATGATACAGCTTCACCGTATCAATATAAAGGCTTCTTACTCTCGCCTCAAACGTATTTTCGGCGTCAGATAAAGTCCAGTATTATTCAGATCAACATTTCCGCTTGTGACGGATCTGTATTTCCTATTATTATAACATATTATCTCCCGTATTGCAAGTATTATTTACAAAAAAAGAGACCCTTTCGGGTCTCTTTCGTGAGCTTATTCAACCTCGTAAACTGTTACTTCCTTGTCCTTCTGAACGTAGATGTAGCCGTATGCGGTGTATGCCTTGTCGAAGCCCTCTGCAAGGGTCTCGCCTGTCTTCATATTGTAGAGGATATTCTCCTTGGAATCATATCCGATGTTGTTTCCAAGGTCATAAAGTGCAGAGCTCGATTTAATCGAGAACTCGCCCGTGTCAAGCACCAGAGTTGCATAGCCGTCATCTGCCTTCTTGCTTGCAAAGCCGTAGTAGCCTTCTGTATTGTCAGCGTCAACTACCTTTCCTGTGCTGTCAAATAAATCGTACTTGCCGTTTTCCTTCTTGCCGTAGTAGTAGCCCTCGCTGTCAGTCTTGGAAATGAGCGAATAAACCTGCTGAGTAAGCTCCTTGCCGTCAGCACCGAGAAGTCCGTAAAGCGAGCTGTCATTGTCGCAGTATGTGAAGAGATTTTCATCAAGGTAATTGATGTACTTATACTTAGCATCGAGTATCTGCTCAAAGTTTATGTTCAGAAGTCCGTACTTAGAGGTGTCACTGTCGAGGAACTTCAGATAGTATGATGTTTCATCATAGCCCATGATGTTGTAGTCAGATACATATACAAGGGACTTGTCCTTGTCATATACATCGTACTTGCTGTCCTCATAAACCACAAAGTACTTGCCTGCAACCAGATCGGAATAGCCGTCAAGCTCTACTACCTTGTCAGAAACCGCATCAACGTAAACTACTTCATCATTATCGCCATAGTACGAAATGATGTCGCCGTTAGCATGGTAGTTCGGAGCAAAGTGCTCTGTGGTGCTTTCAATGAACTTCTTGTTAGCAATGTCATAAAGCTTAACTGTTCCTGTGTAGAGAACATCACCTTCATCGGGCATAAAGCTGAACTGGCTCGAGGTCATATAGTAGATAGCCTCGTCTTCATTTGTAGTAGTTGCCTCGGGGAAATATGCGATAAGGTATCTGTCATTCAGAGCGCTGAAAAGACCTACCTTCTGATCGGGTGATACAAGCTCATTGCCCTGAGCGTCGATAAGACCCTCATAAAGAATGTCTCCGCCCTTCTTGTAGTAAGCAAACAGACCTGTATTATCAAGCTTGTCTACATAAACTGCTCCGCCGCCGCCGATAGGCTTTCCGAGATAGTCAAGACACTCAACGTCCTCTTCAGACTCTCCCGTGTATACAAGGTCGCTGGTGAAGTGTACCTTCTCATCAGTGATCTTTCCGACCTCCTTGAGCTTGGGATCCTTGATCTCCTTCTGAGGGATCTCAACCTTTTCGGGCTGCTTAACTTCCTTGGCAGGCTCCTCGGGCTCTTCCGCAGATACTGTTGTAGTTGTTGTGTCAGCATCATCTGACTTGCTCTCTGTCTGAACTGATGAAGTCTTCTCCTTCTTTGACTCCTTGTCATCGTCCTTGTCATCGCTGCAGGCTGTCAGCATCGAGCCTGCCATTACAAGTGCAGCTGCACCTGCAAGTAACTTTCTTAAATTCATAATACTACTCCTTTCGTATTTCCAAAAATGCCATAGATATTATATCACCGAAATCGTTTAATGTCAAGAGTCTTTTTCCCCTTTACAAGTCAGGATAATTGTGGTATAATGATAGCGGCTTAAAATATCAAAAAAGGAGGAGCCATGATGAAGAACACTATAAGGATAAAGGTCTGCGGAAAGACCTACAATGTAGTATCAGAGGAAACACCTGTCTATACCGAAAAGCTCGCTGCCTCTCTTGACAGCAAGATCACAGCGATCTTAAAGGCAAGCCCCAGCCTGTCAATAACCGACGCTGCAGTTCTTGCAAGTCTGGAGGCTTATGATGAGCTCTCAAAGGCTCGTGTAAATATTGAGAATATCCGCTCTCAGATAAAGGGATATGTCGATGAGGCAGCTAAGGCAAAGTCTGAGACCGACAACTGCCGCAAAACGATCATCGAGCTTGAAAACAAGGTAAAGGCTCTCGAGGACGAGCTTGAAAAACGCACTGTTGTAAAGCCTATGGCTGATGATGAGGTAGTAAGTGCAAAGGACCTTATCGCCAATGAAATAGATGCAGCTCTTAAAAGCCCTGTCTACCCCGACAGTAACGACCGTAAATAATGGGTGCCGAAATACTTGCACCCTGCGGCTCTCCCGAGACACTTGAAGCTGCCCTCAGATGCGGCTGTGATGCGGTGTACCTCGGGGGAGTTAAATTTTCTGCAAGGGGAAAGGCTGTGAACTTCTCGGAGGAGGAGCTAAGACTGGCGGTCTATGAATGTCACAGGAGAGGTGTTAAGGTACACCTTGCGATAAACACAATTATCCGTGATGACGAGATAGATGACTGCATTAATGCGATAAGCTTCGCCGCAGAAATAGGTGTAGATGCCCTGATAGTGCAGGATTTAGCTGTGTACACGATTGCACATAGTCTGTTTCCGAAGCTGGAGCTTCATGCCTCAACGCAGATGACCGTTCATTCCGAAAGCGGCATGAGAACAGTCAGGGAGCTTGGCTTTTCAAGAGGAGTGCTTTCAAGAGAGCTTCCCCTTGATGTGATAAAAAGGCTTTCACAGCTTGGGATAGAGACCGAGGTGTTTGTTCACGGAGCACTATGTATGTCAGTGTCGGGGCAGTGCTATATGAGTGCGTTTATCGGCTCCCGAAGTGCTAACAGGGGGCTGTGTGCACAAGCGTGCAGGCTGCCTGCCTCGGCTGACGGGAATGAGGCATACGCTCTTTCACTTAAAGACGTATCTCTCCTTTCGCACCTTCGGGAGCTTGAACAGGCAGGCGTGTCCTCCTTCAAAATAGAGGGCAGAATGAAGCGCCCCGAGTATGTCGCTATGGCGGTAAGCTCCTGTAAAAAGGCTCAGAACGGCGAGCCCTATGACCTCAGCACGCTGGAGACCGTCTTTTCAAGAAGCGGCTTCACTGACGGATACTACTATCACAAAACGGGCAAGGAAATGTTCGGCAGGCGTACAGACGAAGACGCTGCCGCTGCCGCAAAGGTGCTGCCCGCAATACACGAGCTTTATCGCCGTGACGAAAAACGCAGCCGCATAAAAGTGAAGCTTCGCTTTGTAAGCGGCGAGCCTATGAGCCTTACACTGACCGATGAAAACGGAGTTTCAGTGACAGCTTGCTCCGACCTGCCCGAAGCAGCAAAAACAAAGCCCTGGGATAAGGACTTTGTAAAGAGCAGACTTCTGAAATTCGGAGGAACTATCTATGAGCCCGAGGGCTTTGAGTGTGAGCTCGGAGAGGGGCTGGCACTCTCACCTGCAAGGCTCGGAGAGATAAGGCGTGAAGCAGTTGTTCTCCTTGACAGGGCAAGGGCAGAGGCAAACACCCTCACCCATACAAAGCAGGGTGAGCTCTCTGCACTTGCAGAAGCGCCAAGGCAGACCAAGCAGACACTTCGCATAAAGTTGAGAACGCTCTCGCAGCTCAAAGGGCTTGATACTGAGGGGACGGAGCTTGTCTGCGTACCGATAGACCTCTGTGAAAAGGCGGCAGAGCTTATCCCTGCCGAAAAGCTTGCGGTCACTATGCCGAGATTTACCTTTGATGAGGAGGGTATCTGCAAAAAGCTGAGAGAGCTCAAAAAGCTTGGCATAACACAGATGCTCGGAGAAAACATCGGACATTTCACCCTCGCCAAAGAGGAGGGCTTCACTCTGCATACTGATTTTACTCTCAATATTGCTAACAGCTACGCTCTCGCTCAGGCCGGCAGAATGGGTGCCGAGGACTGCGTTATCTCACCTGAGCTGACCGCAGCACAGATAGGGGCACTCAGGCACACAAACCGCTTTGGAGTGTACGCCTACGGCAGACTGCCGCTTATGCTGACAGTCAACTGCCCGATAAAACAACAGCTCGGCTGTGAGCACTGCACAGGCCACATCACCGACCGCACCAAGCGTCAGATGCCTGTCCTTTGCTCAAAAAAACACG
>ONLC01000152.1 GCA_900318545.1 uncultured Eubacteriales bacterium | reverse complement strand
AAATTTAAATTATTTATAATCTTTAGAAAAATAAATAAAAAATAAAAATAAATAAAATTAATTAATTAATTAAAAAATAACATATTGAAAAACAAAATAAAAATCTTCACATAATTAATGATATTAATTTAATTTCATATAAAAAATGACAACTCTTCAAACGGACATAAAAACAACAACACAGTCAGTCACAACAACTACTACAGTTACTGAACAAACTAAACCTAAAAATACTACCTCTGCTACTGCTAAAACAACAATTAACACAACTACTACAGAAGAAACAATCGATATTTCAAAGAAATTCTCTAAAAAAATCATCAGTTCCGAACTCAGCGGCTGGCATTTAGATGTTTTATATGCTGACAGCTCAGTAATTTTCTTAAATCTTGACTGTGATACAGATCATCAGAGTAAAAATGGAGAACCAAGTACTGCCGTTGGAAATGTCTACACACCTTATGTTGCAAATTCAAATTTAATTGAGTTTTACAGACTTGATGGAGAAGAATGGAAGCTTATGACAAGACCTAATTCTAACGATAGCGAGAAATTAGAATTTGACGTTAGTTTGTCACCTGAAGGTGTTGATAATATAAAAAATGCACAACGTCCATTGTTTTTCAGAAACGGATATGCAAAAAAAGCAGGCAACTACAAAATAGTTGTACCTGTAATATATGATTCGGGCTTTCTGAATTTTGGGTATCTTGAAGCAGAATTTACAATAGAATGAGCTAACAAGGGGCTGATACAAAAGTATCAGTCCCCTTTTAACATAAAGGTCATTTTTTTTTTGCATTATGCTGTTGACAAATTCGGTCGAATGGTTTATACTTATTAGAATAACAGCAAGTTTTGCATTATGCTGTTGACAAATTCGGTCGAATGGTTTATACTTATTAGAATAACAGCAAGTAGTTAAAACAGGAAAGAAATGAATGTGGGAGGTTATGTGTCATGCTGGAAACAAATTTTAATAACAAGTTTATTAAGGAAGGCCTTACCTTTGATGATGTGCTGCTCGTTCCGAGAGAGTCAAGCTGCACACCCGATATGGTAGACCTTCATTCTCATCTTACTAAGGACATTGTCCTGAATACTCCTATCATCACGTCCGCTATGGACACCGTTACCGAGTCTAAAATGGCTATAGCTATTGCTCGTGAGGGCGGACTTGGTATCATTCACAAGAATATGACTATCGCTCAGCAGGCTGATGAGGTAGACAAGGTCAAGAGATCTGAAAACGGCGTTATAGTTGACCCGTTCAGCCTTACTGCCGACAAGACAGTTGCTGAGGCAGACAAGCTTATGGCTAAGTATAAGATATCGGGTGTGCCGATAGTTGACGGTAACGGCAGACTTGAGGGTATACTTACTAACCGTGACCTCAGATTTATTCAGGATTTCAATACAAAGATCTATGAGGTAATGACAAGAGAGAACCTTATCACAGCCCCCGTTGATACTGACCTTGAGGCTGCTAAGGAAATTCTTATGAAGCACAAGATCGAGAAGCTCCCTCTCGTTGATGAGAACGGCATTCTCAGAGGTCTTATCACTATCAAGGATATTGAAAAGAGCGTTCAGTACCCGAACTCTGCAAGAGATTCACAGGGCAGGCTCCTCTGCGGCGCTACTATCGGAATGACTCAGGACGTTCTCGACAGAGCAGGCGCTCTTATAGATGCACAGGTAGATGTGCTGGCTCTTGACTCGGCACACGGCCACTCAAAGAATGTTATTGACTGCCTGAAAAAGGTCAAGGACGCATTTCCGCACATTCCTGTTATCGCAGGAAACGTTGCTACTGCCGAGGGTGCTATAGCTCTCTGCGAGGCAGGTGCTGATGCTATCAAGGTAGGTATAGGTCCGGGATCTATCTGTACAACAAGAGTTGTTGCAGGTATAGGAGTACCTCAGATCACTGCAGTTTATGATGCTGCCTGTGCAGCCGCTAAGTATGGTGTGCCTGTTATCGCTGACGGCGGTATCAAGTACTCGGGCGACATTGTAAAGGCTCTTGCAGCAGGTGCAAGCGTAGTAATGCTTGGCTCGCTTCTTGCAGGCTGTGAGGAAGCTCCCGGAGAGACTGAGATCTATCAGGGCAGACAGTTCAAGGTATACAGAGGCATGGGCTCGCTGGGTGCTATGAATAAGGGGTCTAAGGACAGATACTTCCAGACTAATACAAAGAAACTCGTTCCCGAGGGCGTTGAGGGAAGAGTTGCCTATAAGGGACCTGTTTCCGACACAGTTTATCAGCTTGTGGGCGGTATCAGAGCAGGCATGGGCTACTGTGGCTGCATGACTATCGCAGAGCTCGGTGAAAAAGCACAGTTTGTAAAGATCACAGGTGCAGGACTTAAAGAGTCTCACCCTCACGATATTTACATCACTAAGGAAGCTCCTAACTATTCGGCAGGAATCTGATCAGACTTTATATAATATTTCAGCCCGTTCCAAAAATGGAACGGGCTTTTTTCATTTGTGTTTTGATGTAAGTAATAGTTTACCTCACAGTCTGCAAGAGTTATCGTATCTCGAAGATTATTCCTCGCTGTCGTCATCAGCTGTATCTTCTGTGTCAACAGGATCTGTTCCGATGTTTGATGCCTCTATTTCTTCCTGAGTTGCCTGTTCAACCTCTTCGGTCTCTGCTTCATCGTCATGCTCTGTTCTGGTGAATGCCACTACCTTGACATCGTCTGCAACCCTCATAAGCCTTACTCCCTTGGAGTAGCGTCCCATCAGGCTGATGTCACAAGCCCTGATTCTGATTACAATACCGTCAGATGAGATCATTACAATATCGTCCTCATCATCAACGACCTTAATACCGCAGACATCACCGTTCTTGTAGTTTGTAAGACCCTTACCGCCCCTCTTCTGGATACGATAGTTTTCAAGGTCAACTCTCCTTCCAAGACCGTGCTCCGAAACTGTCAGAACGCTTGCACCCTCACGCACTCTTGCCATTGAAACCACATAGTCGCCCTCGCTGAGCCTTATAGCCCTTACGCCGTGAGCAGTTCTGGACATAAGCCTTGCATCAGTCTCCTTTATGCGGATAGCGTTTCCGTCATGAGTTGCTATGATAAGCTCATTATCGCCATAGGTCATTCTGACTCCTGCTATCTCGTCGCCCTCGTCAAGTCCGATAGCGATAAGACCATGCTTTCTTACATTCTTGTAAGCATTAAGAGGTGTCCTCTTTATCTTGCCGTTCTTAGTTGCCATTACAATGAACTTGCCCTCGGCAAAGTCCTCGGTCTTTATCATAGCGGCTATCTTCTCGCCCTCGCTGAGCTGCAGAAGATTTACTATATTCGTTCCTCGTGATGTTCTCGATCCCTCGGGGAGCTCATAGCATTTAAGCTTGTACATAATGCCCCTGTTTGAAATAAACAGTATCTCATCATGTGAAGAGCAGATCTGAAGCTCATCTATGAAGTCATCTTCACGCTGCTTCATACCTGTGATACCCTTACCGCCCCTCTTCTGAGCCTTGTACTCGGAAACAGGCATTCTCTTGATGTAGCCTGCATTGGTGTAGGTAACTACATTCTCTTCAACAGGGATAAGATCCTCTATGTCAAGCTCACCGCTAACATTCTCAATAGCAGTTCTTCTCTTGTCGCCGAACTTATCCTGTATAGCCTCTACCTCTTCGATGATTATATCAAGCACTCTCTGATGGTTTGCAAGTATATCCTCAAGGTCAGCGACTTTGAGCTGTATCTCAGCAAGTTCGTCAATGATCTTCTGTCTTTCAAGACCTGTCAGTCTGCCCAGTGTCATCTGAGCTATATGGTCAGCCTGAATATCTGTAAGACCAAAGCGATTGCAAAGCCTTTCCTTAGCCTCGGGAACATTCTTCGAGGTCTTCATTATCTCGATTACCTCGTCGATATTATCAAGTGCGATAACAAGTCCCTGCAGAATATGCTCACGCTCTTTTGCCTTTTTAAGGTCAAACCTTGTTCTTCTCTCGATAACATCTACCTGGAAGTCGATGTATTGCTCGAGCATTTCTTTAAGAGTAAGTATCTTCGGAACGCCGTTTACAAGTGCCAGCATAATAACGCCGACAGTGTCCTGCAGCTGGGTATAGCTGAACAGCTTATTGAGCACAAGCTCAGGATTTGCATCCTTTTTGAGCTCGATAACTATTCTCATTCCGTCCTTGCCTGTTTCATCACGCAGGTCGTGGATACCCTCTATTCTCTTCTCTTTGACAAGATCGGCAATAGCAACGCAGAGCCTTGCCTTATTTACCATATATGGTATCTCGGTAACGATAATGCAGTTTCTGCCCTTTATCTCCTCTATAGAGGTCTTTGAGCGCAGAGTTATCTTGCCTCTTCCTGTGCCGTAAGCAGCCCTGATACCTGCTCTTCCCATGATGATACCGCCTGTCGGGAAGTCAGGTCCCTGAATGCTCTCCATAAGCTCGTCGAGTGTGCAGTCAGGGTTTTTCATAACTGTCTTCATACCCTCGATGACCTCATGCAGGTTATGCGGAGGTATATTAGTAGCCATACCTACAGCAATACCCACCGAGCCGTTGCAAAGAAGATTCGGGAACCTTGACGGCAAAACTACAGGCTCCTGCAGTCTGTCATCATAGTTCGGCTGGAAGTCTACAGTTTTCTTATTTATATCGGTAAGCATATTTACCGACATTTTTGCCATTTTAGCCTCAGTATAACGGTAAGCAGCCGGAGGGTCTCCGTCTACAGAGCCGAAGTTTCCGTGACCGTCTACAAGGGGGTACCTCATCGAGAAGTTCTGGGCAAGTCTTACCAGTGCATCATAAACGGAAGCGTCACCGTGAGGGTGATACTTACCCAGCACCGAACCTACCGTATCAGCACACTTACGGTACTGCTGATCGGGGGTAAGGCCGTTTTCATACATGGTATAGAGTATTCTTCTGTGAACAGGCTTCAAGCCATCTCTTACATCAGGTAAAGCTCTCGAAACTATTACTGCCATCGAATATTGAATAAAAGATTCTTTCATTATCTTTTCAACATCAGATTCAATAATATTATGATCGATCAATTATTACAACTCCTTTTTCTCAGGGCAGAAGTAATTACCCTGCAATTTTTCATAAAGGTTTGTTCTTATGATTTCCTGCTGAGAGCTGTCCATAAGCCTTTTCGCAAGAACATAAAGTGCTTCTTTTTTAACTATGAGGATAAACATCTCATCAGTTTCTATCACGCTGACATCTGTTTCATCGAACTTAACTGTCAGCGGTTTTATCGGCTCGGCGTCTTCTTCGGGCTCCTCTGCCGTTTCTAAAGTCTCTATCCTGAAGCTGTCATCATAGAGCGTGAAGCGGTACTTATCGTCCTCAAGCACTTTAAGAGCCTTTACAAGGTATTTTCTTATCCTCACTGTATTGTACCAGGTCAGAGCTATCATAAACAGGCAGATAAACCCAAGCACATAGTTAAGGTAGCCGTTTGGATTTCGGAAAATTGATATTATAAATATCACTGCAACTATACCGAAGGCTATCGTTACCTTGATATTGTGAGGATAGACATACTTTTTCTGAAACTGCAGAAAGGCTCTGTCCTCCTCCTCGTTTTTAACGTCATAGTCAAGAGTGATTATCGGCTCCTTTTCGGGAGCAGTTTCTTCCTCAGTGACTTCATTGACGATATTTTCATTCTCTTCCAAGTGAAACTCCTAACTTATACATCGAGATCCTTTGCGTATTCGGCATTTTTCTCGATAAACTCTCTTCTGGGCTGTACCTTGTCACCCATAAGGATAGTGAATATCTCGTCAGCCTTTTCAGCATCTTCGAGAGATACCTTTATCATCGTTCTTCTCTCGGGGTCCATAGTGGTCTCCCATAGCTGGATAGGATCCATCTCACCAAGACCTTTGTATCTCTGAACATTTACCTTCTGACCGTTGTCACCGCCAAGCTCAGCAATATACTTATCTCTCTCGGCATCGGAGAATGCATATCTTGTCTGCTTTCCTCTTGCTACCTTGAAAAGTGGCGGCTGTGCGAGATAAACGTGACCCTCCTCGATAAGAGGTCTCATAAAGCGGAAGAAGAAGGTCAGAAGCAGTGTTCTGATATGAGAGCCGTCAACATCGGCATCGGCCATGATGATAACTTTTCCGTATCTCAGCTTTGTTATATCAAAGTCCTCTCCGATAGAGGTTCCCAGTGCTGTTACCACAGGCATAAGCTTCTCGTTTCCGTATACCTTGTCTATTCTTGCTTTTTCGACGTTTAACATCTTACCCCACAGAGGAAGTATAGCCTGATATTTTCTTTCTCTGCCTTCCTTAGCAGAGCCTCCCGCAGAGTCTCCCTCTACGATGTAGATCTCTGTGAGCTCTGCATCTCTTTCGGAGCAGAGAGCCTCCCGCAGAGTCTCCCTCTACGATGTAGATCTCTGTGAGCTCTGCATCTCTTTCGGAGCAGTCAGCAAGCTTTCCGGGCAGCGAAGAGGATTCAAGAGCGCTTTTTCTTCTTGTTAGCTCTCTTGCCTTCTTTGCGGCCTCTCTTGCTTTTTTAGCCTGTACGGATTTATCAAAAATAGTTTTTGCTACTGTAGGATTTTCCTCAAAGTAGTTCATAAGCTTCTCGGTAACAAGCTTATCCACAAAAGGTCTTACCTCGGGGTTTCCGAGACGTCCTTTTGTCTGACCCTCAAACTCACAGTTTGTAAGCTTTACCGAAACTATCGCTGTCAGACCCTC
>ONLC01000198.1 GCA_900318545.1 uncultured Eubacteriales bacterium | reverse complement strand
TTATCAATTAGCTCGCTGACCTTGTACCTGTCCTGATTGTAGGCAATAAGGAGCTTCATATAAGCAGCAGGCTCGCAGATCGAAAACAAGGGTATGCTTCCTGCCTTTATTATCCTGTTGAGAGTTTCATATTTGAGCTCATCGGGCTTCACACCGCAGATATAGACCATTATATCGTTCTTGATGCAGCGCTCGATAAATCCTGTCAGCGTGTAGCTTGTGCCGAGCTCACTCTCTACACAGCCTGTACCACTGTGATACGGACAGTATAGAACGGCAGCGGTTTTCTCATTCGGAGAGAACAAATCAAAGTTTATGGCTGGATAGCCGTGTATTACCATAATTTCTCGCTTAAAATGTATAGGCTCAAAAAACAGATGTTCATGCTTGCGTTCAAGCATCGACCTGCTGACACCCTTGTAAACCGTATGGTCATCATAGCCGTTATCGCCGTATACAGTGAACCTGTCGCAGATAGTATCGGCAGGGATAAGACGGGTCGGGAGCATTACCTTCTCATACAGCGTGAAAACACCGTGCAGACCGCCCTTTTCAATAAGCTCAACTGCACAGGAGAAATTATAAAGCCCGTTTGAGCCCTTTTCACCCAACGGCTTATTTGATGCAATAACAAACACAGGAATTTCAATATGTCTGAAATACATACCAAGCAGTGCAGAGGTATAGCTCAGTGTATCACTTCCGTGTGTGATGATGATGCCGCTGTAGTTTTCTGTATTTACTTTCAGCAGATAATCTATCAGCGTTTCCCAGTGCAAAAAGCCTGTGTTTTCGCTAAGGATATTATAAAGCTGTACACACTCAAAATCCTTTTCCCCGTAAAACAGCTTGTAGTCAGCGACCAACCGAAATTTAAAGTTGCTGTCAACATCTATAGTTTCACCGTTTATGGCACTTCCGATAGTGCCGCCCGTAAATATCACCAGAATTTTTTTATCGTTCATAGTTAGTCCCTCACTTTCTTTTATAATATCATACCCATATCTTTTTGTCAATCTGTAAGCTCAGCTGATTGATGAATTGTTTTGTCGGTTTTTGCTTATTGAAATTACAGTAATTTTGCCAGATTTGTGCACAATGCACATAAACTTTGATTATCTTAATTGAAATTGTGCATTGTATATAATAGAAAAATGTGGTATAATATCTAAGTGTTAAATAGAACTGATGGTTTAAGTGTACAAAAAAATGTATATTATAATTAATGAAAGGGAGTAATTTTACAATGTGGGCTTATGAAAGTGTATTTTATCAGATCTATCCGTTGGGTTTCTGCGGAGCACCGTTTGACAATGACGGAGTTCAGCAAAGCAGGATATTAAAGGTGATCGACTGGATACCTCACATCAATAAGCTGGGGGCAAATGCGATTTATTTTTCGCCTGTGTTTGAGTCAGATACGCACGGCTACAACACAAGAGATTACAAAAAGATCGATTGCAGATTAGGAACTAATGAGGACTTCAAAAAGGTCTGTGAGGAGCTCCATAAGGCAGGTATCAAGGTCGTTCTTGACGGTGTATTCAATCATGTCGGCAGGGGCTTCTGGGCATTTCAGGATGTTCTAAAAAACCGTGAGAATTCTTCGTACAAGGATTGGTTCAATATCAATTTCGGAGGAAACAGCAATTATAATGACAGCTTATGGTATGAGGGCTGGGAAGGTCACTATGATCTTGTAAAGCTGAATTTGTATAATCCTCAGGTAGTAGATCATATTCTTGATTGTGTAACGAGCTGGGTCAAGGAGTTTGATATTGACGGTCTAAGACTTGATGTTGCATACTGCCTTGATAAGAATTTCCTCAAAAGACTCAGACAGCACTGTGATTGGCTGAAGCAGGATTTTGTACTTATAGGCGAGCTCCTTCATGGAGATTACAGCCAGTGGGTAAATCCCGAGATGCTCCATTCCTGCACAAATTACGAGTGCTATAAGGGCTTGTACTCAAGCTTTAACAGCATGAATATGTTTGAGATATGCCATTCGCTTAAAAACCAGTTCGGTCCCGAGCAGTGGTGCCGCTACAGAGGTATGAATCTGCTGTGCTTTGTTGATAATCATGATGTTTCAAGAATCGCAAGTCAGCTTACTAATGAAAAGCATCTTCCTCTTATTTATGGGCTTCTTTTTGCAATGCCCGGTATACCTTGCGTATATTATGGTTCAGAGTGGGGAACAAAGGCCGATAAGAAGGACGGAGACCCTGCTCTCAGAGTAAGCTTTGATGCACCTGAGTGGAATGAACTGACCGATATCATTTCAAAAATGGCAGAGGCTCATACTAAAAGCAAGGCACTTTGTTACGGAACCATCAAGATACCTGTACTTACAAACAAGCAGTGCATTATCGAGAGAGAATTTGAAGGGGAGCGAGTTCTCTGTGCAATAAATGCTGACGATCAGCCTTTTACTGCACACTTTGATGCAGGCTGCGGTCAGGCAGAGGAGCTGCTGACAGGAACGCTTCATGATTTTGGAGGCGGAAGTGAGCTTAAACCTTACTCGGTAGAGTATTGGAAGATGGAAAAATAATCGTATAATAATAAGCGGACGGCTTGATATATCAAAGCTGTCCGCTTTTTTGTACATTAAGACTATTCATTCGCAGCTGTTTTGGTGTTTACCTGCCAAGAAATTCAGCAACAAAATCATCGAATGATTTTCCCTGATCCTTTTTGTCCATATCAACATCCTTCAGTCGGCTTACTGCACTTGTCATTCCTAATGCTGCTGCGAGGGTGTAGCCTTTATTATGTATCTCCCATTCATCAGCCATATCCTTTGCTGTGCGGTACTGAGTTATGCGGCCCTGCACCTTGTTCTCTCTAAGAAGCTGCTCACAAATAATTATCATATCTGCACGGTTAGTAATTCTATAGGAGTCAACGACCTTCCAGTCGCCGCCAAGATAGGGTGTATAATGTGCGGTAAAGGTTTGTTCTCCGTAATCAAATGAGTAGTTGTCAGCGTAGTCGTCGGAACCATCGTAGTTCAGATAAAAATCTGTTTCAGATAAAGTCGGAGAATCACCTTCCGAGGACTCAAAGTACATATTAGCTGCAAAGCTATATGCAAACAGAGCTTTTGCAAGCTTGATAACATTCTCGGGACTTTCATAACTGTTTTCCACTGCACTATATACATATGACAATGCACTGAATGACATTGTACAGTCTCCTATGATAGCCTGGTGTGTTTTATCAAGCTCGGCTGCGGCAATATCCGGGACTTCTATATAGTACATCCCATCTTTTTGTATAACTTCGGTATTATTCCCGTCAATAGCAGCTGCACCGGGATCCTTGTCAAAATATATCCTGAACCCTGTCTTAGATTCAATTATAAGCGTCGCACCAATAACTGAAACACCGTTTGGCAGCTCGCCTGATATGCTGAACTTGTATTTTTCAAGATCAGCAGCTGTAACATCGGCAAGCGCATTATCAAGCTTAGGGTCATCAGCATTTGCAAACTGAACGTCCGAGTACTTTCCGTAAACATCGAGTGCATTGACCAGAACAGACAAATCAGATCTCCTGCTGTCATCATTTTGGACGTTTTCGATATACTCACGCACGCTGAATAATACGTCAGTATTGTAAGCAGTCCCCGATGTATCGTAAAGCTGAACGCTCTTCTCGCCTTTTTTCAGACAGATCGAAACAGTATCATCGATCTGTGTCGGGTCAATAAGATATGTCAGCTTATAAAGCCCCGAGGTTTCGGGAGTGAGCGTACTTTTGTATATTATATTTCTGCCGTTTGGCCCATTCAGAATAACAGTATCAAAGATGTTTATATCCTGTACATCAAGATAGAAGTTTACACCGATCTCTCCTGTCAGCGTGAGTGAGGCACCCATCATCGTTATGTGATTATCTGAGCTTTGCTCAGCATTTGCAGTAATCGAATCTGAATCTGATTTTGAAAACTGCATACCTGTCAATCCAATGATTACCGAGCAGACAGCAGCGGTTATTCTCCTAATAATGAAAGAATTAGTTTGCATAAGCTTCTCCTTTGACAGACAATGCTTGTGAAGCATCTGATTGGTTTTACATTTAATTATATCATATCATAAATTTTAGAAATCACGTTATGATGTGCCCGCCGACGAGTATTCAGACCTTGACCTTATTATCGTGACAGGCAGTCCCGACAGGTGGTACTCTGGAGAATACCCTGAGCTTTCCAGCCAAATATTCTGAACGAAACTACGGGCAGGGAATACCTTGCCCTTTTGTATTTATACACTATTTATAAGTAAAACTTATCATAAATCTAAGAAATCAAGATTGATTTATCTGAAATCCTGTGATATAATATAATCATAGAATAAAACACGGAGGTAATCATTATGGCTAAAATACTTATCGTTTACTATTCACGTAAGGGCGAAAACTACTGGAACGGCGGCTTAAAAACAATCGCCAAGGGCAACACCGAGAGAGTTGCTGAGTTCATTCAGAACGCTGTCGGCGGTGATCTCTTTGAGGTCGATACCGTCAAGCCCTACTCCGAAAGC
>ONLC01000149.1 GCA_900318545.1 uncultured Eubacteriales bacterium | reverse complement strand
CATTCATGAAGGACGGCAAGAAGGCGGGAACGCTCGGACTGCTGGGACCTATGAGACTTGATTATGCAAAGTTCATTCCTTATCTTGAATATTTCACGGGAAAGATAACAGCTATGCTTTCCGAGGGTGATGAGAGTGAGAATGAGAAAGAAGAATAAGAAAAGAAAGGCGGGCAACCTTATGGATAATGAGAAAGAAAAGGAAACTCTGACTGAGGAAGAGCTCACTGAGGAAGCTGCGGAGGAGACCGCAGAGGAAACAGCAGAGGAGGAAGCTCAGGAAGAGGCTGAGGCTCAGGAGGAGGTTCAGGAGAGCCCCGAAGAGAAGCTTCAGAAGGAGCTTGATGAGCAGAAGGATAAGTACCTGAGGCTTATGGCGGAGTACGATAATTTCAGAAAGCGTTCGGCAAAGGAAAGACTGGAGCTCAGCGAAACTGCAAAGGGCTCAGCTATCAGCGAGATACTTCCTGTGCTTGATAACTTTGAGAGGGCACTCCAGACTGAGACTGAGGACGAGGCTTATAAATCGGGAGTTGAGATGATCTTCAAGCAGTTCGGCGATGCACTTGCAAAGCTCGGAGTTGAGGTCATAGACCCGACAGGTCAGGAGTTTGATCCGAATATCGCAAATGCGGTAAATCAGATCGAGGACGAAAACCTCGGAGAAAATGTGGTGGCACAGACCTTCCAGAAGGGCTATAAGGTCGGAGGAAAGGTAATCAGATATGCTATGGTAGTGGTTGCTAATCCATAGCGGATAAAAAAGGTAACAATAGGTTAAAATACATTTATATATCAGAAAGGAAATGATTTTATGAGTAAAATAATCGGTATAGACCTTGGTACAACAAACTCCTGCGTAGCAGTAGTTGAGGGCGGCGAGGCAGTAGTAATCCCTAACAGCGAGGGTGCAAGAACAACTCCTTCCGTTGTAGGTGTTTCAAAGAACGGCGACAGACTGGTAGGTCAGGTTGCTAAGAGACAGGCAGTTACAAACTTCGATAACACGGTTCTCTCTATCAAGAGACACATGGGCTCTGACTATAAGGCTCAGATGGGCGGAAAGAGCTACACTCCTCAGGAGATCTCCGCAATGGTACTCCAGAAGCTTAAGGCTGACGCTGAGGCTTACCTCGGAGAGAAGGTAACAGAGGCTGTTATCACAGTTCCTGCTTACTTTACTGACTCACAGAGACAGGCTACCAAAGACGCAGGTCAGATCGCAGGTCTGACTGTAAAGAGAATTATCAATGAGCCTACCGCTGCTGCACTTTCTTACGGTATTGATAAGGAAGAGGATCAGAAGGTAATGGTTTACGACCTCGGCGGCGGTACCTTCGATGTATCTATCATCGAGATGGGTGACGGTGTTACAGAGGTTCTTGCTACAGCAGGTAATAACAGACTCGGCGGTGATGACTTCGACCAGAGAATTATTGACTGGCTCGTAGCTGAGTTCAAGAAGACTGAGGGTGTTGACCTCTCAGGCGATAAGATGGCAATGCAGAGACTTAAAGAGGCTGCTGAGAAGGCCAAGATCGAGCTTTCAAGCACACCTTCTTCGACAATCTCTCTGCCGTTCATAACAGCAGATGCTACAGGTCCTAAGCACCTTGAGATGACCCTTACACAGGCTAAGTTCAATGAGATGACAGCAGACCTTGTAGAGGCAACAATGGGACCTGTACGTCAGGCTCTCTCCGACAGCGGACTTTCAGCTTCAGATCTCCAGAAGGTGCTTATGGTCGGCGGTTCTTCAAGAATTCCTGCTGTTCAGGAGGCAGTTAAGAAGTTCATCGGCAAGGAGCCCTTCAAGGGAATCAATCCTGATGAGTGCGTAGCTCTCGGTGCTGCATATCAGGGTGCAGTTCTTGCAGGTGATGTCAAGGACGGACTTCTCCTCCTCGATGTTACACCTCTGTCCCTTGGTCTTGAAACTATGGGCGGTGTATGCACAAAGATCATCGAGAGAAACACCACTATCCCGACCAAGAAGTCGCAGATATTCTCGACAGCGGCAGACAATCAGTCGGCAGTTGATATAAACGTTCTTCAGGGTGAGCGTGAGTTCGCAAAGGACAACAAGCAGCTCGGAATGTTCCGTCTTGACGGTATCGCTCCTGCACCCCGTGGTGTACCTCAGATCGAGGTAACCTTCGATATCGACGCTAACGGTATCGTTCACGTTTCCGCTAAGGACTTAGGCACAGGCAAGGAGCAGAACATCACTATTACTTCTTCGACAAATATGTCCAAGGAAGATATTGATAAGGCTGTCAAGGAGGCTGAGGCTTTCGCTGCTGAAGATGCTAAGAAGAAGGAAGACGTTGACGCAAGAAATCAGGCTGACCAGATGTGCTTCCAGTGCGAGAAGGCACTCGGTGAGTTCGGCGACAAGGTAGATGCAGCTGACAAGAGCGACTGCGAGGCTAAAATAAATGCAGTCAAGGAAGCTCTCAAGGGTACTGATGTTGAGGCTATCAAGGCTAAGAACAAGGAGCTTGAGGACTGCTTCCAGAAGATAGCTACAAAGGTATATCAGCAGGCAGGTGCACAGGCTCAGGGCGCTCAGGGCTTTGACCCGAACAACATGGGCAATATGGGCGGTGCAGCTGCTGACAGCGGCAGCCAGAACGGCGGAGATGACGTTATTGACGCTGAGTTCCATGACGCAAACTAATACTCAGATTTAATACCGCAGCCTCTGCTCTATTGAGCAGAGGATTTGCGTGTTTAAGGAAGGTAATGGCTTATGGCAGATAATAAAAGAGATTACTATGAAGTCCTCGGTGTATCAAAGGGTGCTTCCGAAGATGAGCTCAAAAAGGCATTCAGAAAGCTTGCCAAGCAGTATCACCCCGACCTTCACCCCGGAGATAAGGAAGCTGAGGAGAAGTTCAAGGAAGTAAACGAAGCCTATGAGGTCCTTTCAGATGCTGATAAGAGAGCTAGGTATGACCAGTTCGGCCATGCAGGCGTTGACCCGAGCTACGGCGGCGGTGCAGGTGCAGGCGGATTTGGCGGCTTCGGAGATATGGGAGATATTTTCGACTCTATCTTCGGCGGTTTCGGTGGCTTCGGCGGCGGAAGACGTGCCAATCCGAACGCTCCAAGAAGAGGCGAGGACGTTAAGGCTAGCGTTATCATCGACTTTATGGAGGCCTGCAAGGGCAAGAGCGTAAACATCAAGGTAAACCGTGCCGAGAAGTGTACAGCCTGCGGAGGTTCGGGTGCAGAGGCAGGCTCAAGCCCGAAAACCTGTCCCGACTGTAACGGAACAGGCTCTGTAAGGATAACTCAGAGAACTCCGTTCGGTAATATTGCTCAGACTACGACCTGTAACAGGTGCCGTGGAAAGGGCAAGATTGTTGACAATCCCTGCCGTGTGTGCGGCGGTGTTGGCAGAGTTAGAAGCACTGTTGAGAAGACTGTTGATGTTCCTGCCGGAATTGATGACGGTCAGACACTCAGAGTTTCGGGCGAGGGCAACGGAGGCTATAACGGCGGTCCGAACGGAGATCTGCACATTAATGTTACTGTACGTCCCGACCCTCTGTTTGAGCGTGACGGCTACGATGTCTGGACTGACATACCGCTTACTTACACACAGGCTACCCTTGGTGATGAAATTACAGTGCCTACGGTTGACGGCAAGGTCACATATAAAGTTCCCGAGGGCACTCAGACAGGCACAGTATTCCGCCTGAGGGGCAAGGGTATCAAGAAGATAAACCGTCCCGACCACGGAGATCACTACGTAAGAGTGAACATTGAGGTTCCGAAGAATCTTACAAAGGAGCAGAAGGTGAAGCTCAAGGAGTTTGAGCAGTCACTTTCGGATAAGAACTACGCAAAGAGAAGCACGTTCTTTGATAAGCTTAAAAAGAAGTTCAAATAATAAAAACAGGGCTGAGCTTTCAGTCCTGTTTTTTGTACTCTTATTTCTTCTCCAGTATGCAGACAGCCGTTGCGGAAATGCCCAGCCCCTCGCCAGTAAAGCCGAGCTTTTCTTCCGTTGTTGCCTTGACTGATACCTGAGAGACCTCACAGCCGACAGCCTCGGCGAGTGTTTCACGCATTTTTACGATGTGAGGTGCAAGCTTCGGTGCCTGTGCACAGATCGTTGAGTCAATGTTGCCGATCTTCCAGCCCTCACGGTCTATGACGGCTATAACCTCACGCAGAAGTGCGATGCTGTCAGCACCCTCGTATTTCGGGTCATTGTCAGGGAAGAGCTTTCCTATGTCCCCGAGTGCCAGAGCACCGAGGATAGAATCCATAATTGCGTGCGTGAGCACATCAGCGTCGGAGTGTCCGAGCAGCCCCTTTTCATAGGCTATCTCAACGCCCCCGATAATGAGCTTTCTCCCCTCGGTAAGGCGATGGACATCATATCCGTGTCCTATGCGAAAATTCATAGTGTCCTCCTAATTGTACTTTTGATATTATTTAATGTACGATAAAATGTACTATATTTCCTTGTAGTTGCCTAAGAACTTAAAGTAGGAAAGCTCCGACCTAAGCTCATTCATAAGCTTTTTAACATCGGGGTCGTCAATATTGCCATCAAAGTCGAGGTAGAACACAACATCGAAATCCGTGTTTGCGATAGGTCGGCTTTCGATCATTGTGAGGTTAAGCCCTGCAACCGAGAATTTAGTCAGCAGTCTGTAAAGAGCCGACTGCGTGTGCGGCAGTGCAAGCGAAACTGTGACCGTGTCAGCACCCTCTGTTCTCAGGCAGTCCTTTGAAACCAGAATAAACTTGGTGTAATTCTCACGGGCGTCGGTAATGTCACGGAAGAGTATTTCAAGTCCGAGCTCCCGAGCACATTTCTCCGAGCAAATAGCTGCATAAGGCTCGTCAGAATCAGCCACATACTCTGCCGCAAGAGCAGTGTTCGCATAATGGTGAGCCTTGTACTTGTGCTCACGAAGAAATTCCGAGCACTGCATTATAGCCTGCTCGTGCGAATAAACTATAGTAATGTCTTCGGGTCTTGTTCCTTTCCTTGCGGCAAGGCAGTGAGATACCTTCACCTTAGTCGATGCACATATACGCAGATCATGCTTTTTCATAAGCTCATAGGTACGGGTGACTGTTCCTGCCGTTGAGTTCGCAATAGGCAGAATACCAAAGTCTGCTCTGCCGCTCTCAACGCTTATGAAAATGTCCTCAAAATCGCTGAAAAACAGCGGCTCGTGATCGGGGAAGAACTTGTCCGCAGCCATGTGTGAATAGGAGCCGAACGCACCGGGGACTGCCGTTATATAGTGCTTGTTAAAGTCCAAAGTTTTGTACTCTTCCATTCCGCCGACATCGAAAAGCTCCTGATACTGGCGGCATTTAGAAATGTCCATTATCGTCTGGAACAGCACCTTTGAAGCATTCCCGAGACCCTCGGGAGCATTCTTTTCAACAGCGTCAAGAATGACCTGCTCACGCTCGGGCTGGAAGACCTCCATTCCGTTTTCCATTTTGAACTCAGCAACCTTGAAGCTTAGCTCCATTCTCTTATTGAAGAGCTCCTGCATCTGCTTGTTTATCTCATCTATCTGAGCTCTGTACTCATCTAAAAGCATATCAACATTCCTTTCCTAGGGGGCATTAAGGCAACACCGCACGACCCGCGGCTAACGCCTCTGCACATCATCTGCCGTGTCAAGCCTGCTTGACGACCCGCTTATCCGTCATATTACCCAAATT
>ONLC01000071.1 GCA_900318545.1 uncultured Eubacteriales bacterium | reverse complement strand
GCTCAGCGGCTGCTCTTAAAAAGAAGCAAGCACATTTCGGCGTGAAAAGACAGGGTTTTCCCTGCGAGCGAAGCCGAGGAACACGCCGAGGGCTGATTCTGCACTATTTTTGAGTTTATCGACAGACTGAAAGCCCGTAAACATCATGTTTACAGACTTTAATTTGGAGCTGGTAGCCGGACTCGAACCGGCGACTCTGCACAGGGCGAACAAGTTCGCCCCAACGAATGAGATGCTCTACTCAACTGAGCCATAAAAAATATCCTCCTGCTGTCGCAAAAGGATATTTTTGGAGCTGGTGACGGGACTCGAACCTGCGACCTGCTCATTACGAATGAGCTGCACTACCAACTGTGCTACACCAGCGTACTCAACTTTATTATTATACAATAAGATAGTATTAAAGTCAAGCCGTTTTACAATTTCTTTACATTCAGAGAAGAGTGATCGCTCTTTTGATTATATTTATTTAAGCAATTTAATAATTGAACGAAAATGCAGTCTGATGAAAAAATAACCAATTACAAAAAACGCCTTATTATCGGGTTTATGTAAGAAATATATTCTGAATTATTAATTATTTATTGTTTACATAGTGTTAATAAGTACAAAATAAACGTAATGGAGAGCTTGTTTTTGATAAAAAATCGCCAAAGTTTGAGTTTTTGCCCTAAAATCAGGGTTAAACGTTTGACAAAGGCCCGAAAATAAGTTATAATACGCATATACAAAAGTAAAGTATAAGTAGTTTTATGGAGGTAGTTAAAATGAAAAAGAGTGAGCTTATTGCTGCTATCGCTGCTAAGGGCGGCTATTCCAAGAAGGACGCTGAGAAGGCTCTTGACGCTGTAACAGCAACAATTACTGAGTCTCTTGTAAACGGAGATAAGATCTCTATCGTTGGCTTCGGTTCTTTCGAGGTTCGTGAGAGAGCTGCAAAGGAGTCTATCAATCCTGCAACAAAGCAGCCTATCCATGTACCTGCAAAGAAGGTTCCTGCATTCAAGGCAGGCAAGGCTCTTAAAGAGGCTGTAGATAAATAAGTTAACCATTTTTGTTATTAATAGTTTAGGAGGAAAATAAAATGGCTGTTAAGAAGACAGAAGAAAAGGTAGAGGCTGTAAAGGCTGCTGCTGAGAAGAAAACAGAAGAAGTAAAGGCTGTAGCTAAGAAGGCTGCAACTGCTACAAAGACAAAGGCTGCTGCTGCAAAGACTGCTGTTAAGGCTAAGGCTGATA
This sequence comes from uncultured Eubacteriales bacterium, assembly GCA_900318545.1. Lineage (GTDB taxonomy): Bacteria > Bacillota > Clostridia > Oscillospirales > Ruminococcaceae > Hominimerdicola. The sequence continues at coordinate 14,762 of ONLC01000071.1, read as the reverse complement.
CTGCTAAGAAGAAGGCAGCTGAGAAGAAGACAGCTGCTAAGAAGCCTGCTGCAAAGAAGGCTGCTGCTAAGGACGAGGTTTTCGTTCAGGTTGAGGGCGTAAACGAGATCAACGTAGCTGCTGTTGTAGATGCTGCTAAGGCTGACTACAAGGCTAAGAGCGGTAAGGCTGCAAAGGCTGTAACTGTATATGTAAAGCCTGCTGAGGGCGTTGCTTACTACACTGTTGCAGGTAAGGGCAGCGATGATTACAAGGTAGATCTCTAATCTTTATATAATACCTTAAAAAGAGAAGCAGTACGGATCTTTTGGTTCGTACTGCTTTTTTGTATAATAGTCATAAAAAGAGACCTGCAATAACAGGTCTCTTGGTTATCTTTTATCAGCCGCTCATCTGCATTGATGATGCTTCGGGAATGTGTACTCTTCTTATGTCAGCTCCAAGTCCTCTGAGCTTTTCATCGATCTTTTCATATCCTCTTTCAATATAGTGAATATTATCAATCTCGGTTGTGCCCTCGGCTGCAAGTCCTGCGATTATAAGTGCAGCACCTGCTCTCAGGTCGGTAGCCGATACAGGAGCACCCTTCAGCTCTCCGACACCCTGAATAACTGCTACCTTACCGTCAACAGAAATGTCAGCACCCATTCTTCTGAGCTCGGCAACATATCTGAATCTGTTATCGAAAATGTCATCGGTCACAATGCTTGTCCCGTCAGCAAGTGTCAGGAAAGTAGAGAACTGCGGCTGCATATCAGTCGGAAAGCCCGGGTGAGGCATAGTCTTTATAGATGTCTTCATAAGAGGGCCGTCTACCCAGACATGAACACTCTCATCGTGCTCTTCAACATTTACACCGCATTTTCTGAGCTTTGCAGTAATTGACTCCAGATGCTTTGGAATAACATTTGCGATAACAACATCGCCCTTAGTAGCCGCAGCAGCGACCATATAAGTGCCTGCCTCGATCTGATCGGGGATAGTAGCATAGGTCACACCGTGCAGATATTCAACACCTCTGATCTTTATAACATCTGTACCTGCACCACGGATATCAGCTCCCATGGAATTCAGGAAGTTTGCAAGGTCAACTATATGAGGCTCCTTAGCTGCATTTTCAATTATCGTCAGACCCTTTGCCTTAACAGCAGCAAAGATTGCATTCATTGTAGCACCAACAGTAACAAAATCAAAATAGATCTGATTTCCTACCAGTTCATCAGCAAACACGTGATTAGCACCCTTAACAATCTCGTCAGATGCGCCCAGTGCCTTGAAAGCTTTAAGGTGCTGATCTATCGGTCTGTCACCGAGATCGCAGCCGCCGGGCATAGGAACAAAAGCATCATGGAACCTTCCGAGCAGTGTGCCAAGGAAGTAGCACGATGCTCTCATAGTTCTTGCCAGCTCATATGGAACCTCAGGCTTTGTAATTCCCTTTGTGTCAAATCTGATCGTATTCTTATCTATCAGCTCGACCTCTGCGCCCATTTCACGCAGTATCGTCATGCACTTGGTAATATCGCTTATTTCGGGTACGTTTTCAAGTATACAAGGCTCATCGCAGAGAATAGTAGCAGCTACCAGAGCTACAGCGGCATTCTTAGCACCGCTTATCTGAACTGTACCCTTGAGAGGGGTACCTCCGTTGATTACAAATTTATCCAAAATTAAACACTCCTTAAAGGAATGCCGAACTCTATATCTTTATATTCGGCTTTCATATTAGTATACCACTTTATAATGAAAAATAAAAGCGGTTCGGGAAAAAATCCACGTTATAGTCAAAATCATCTAACCGAGATGATTATTTATAGCAAACATTTTGTTGTGTGAGCCTGCAAATTGTCACATTTGAAACATCTGTTCACGCTTTACAGCCCTAAAACGAACTCACAAATATATTTTAGCACAATGTCTTCAAAAAATCAATAGCAAAATTCAGTTTTTTCAGAAGATTTCGACTTTTTTTGTAAATAAATTTCTAAAAGTTACGCCCAGGTTACAAGCGTACAAAAAACCGGACTTCATTGTAATTATTGTGTAATTTTTAAGTACAATAAATTTCTCAGTTGACAAAATCATATATAAATTATATGCTATTTGAGCCGATTTTTTCTTAATCTGCTGAGCTTGATTTGTCAGTGCAGGAAGGACTTGCAAAAGTATCTGTTAAACCCGAGCGGTCAAAAGTCATAATGTTCAAACAGACACTGCACACAGGTCATAATGTGTTGAAAATGTAAAATTGTGTTCGGTTCACTTGCAATCAGAGTCAAAATATGCTATAATAAATTGTTATTATTAGTAGTATATCTTTTCGGAGGTTTTTATGAGGATACTTGGTATCGATCCGGGCTATGCTATAGTTGGTTACGGAGTTCTTGATTATGTATCGGGAAGGTTTTCCGTAGTGGGCTTCGGTGCTGTTACAACGCCTGCTGATCTGCCTTTTGAGAAAAGGCTCAAAATGATCTATGAAGATATCACTGAAATAATCGAGACATACAAGCCTGATGAAATGGGCATTGAAAAGCTGTTTTTCAACACCAATGAAAAGACTGCCATTGATGTAGCTCAGGCAAGGGGAGTAACACTTCTGCCGGCTATTATGAGGAATATACCGATATATGAGTATACACCGCTGCAGGTGAAGTCATCTATTGTCGGATACGGAAGAGCTGAAAAAAAGCAGGTTCAGGAAATGACTAAAACTATGCTGCATCTTAAAGAAGTGCCTAAGCCTGATGATACTGCCGATGCTGTTGCGATTGCTATTACACATGGGCTTAGTATCAATACAAGAAGAATAATTGGTGCGGCTAAATGAGCCGTGTAATATAAGGAGCTTGATTATGATCTATTCTGTAAGAGGAAAACTTATATACGCACAGGGAGAAACTGCTGTAATTGAATGTGCAGGCGTCGGATATGAGTGCAGAACGTCCTTTATGACTCAGCAGGCTATTGCAGGTAAGGAAGAGGTTATGCTCTATACGCACTTAGCTGTAAGAGAGGATGCTGTAGAGCTCTTTGGCTTTTATACAAAAGAGGAGCTTGAAAGCTTCAGAATGCTTATAGGTGTTTCGGGAGTTGGTCCTAAGGCGGCATTGTCGATATTGTCTTCGTGCACTCCTTCGCAGTTTGCACTTGCGGTCGCAACGGGTGATTCATCTGCATTTACTAAGGTCAAGGGCATTGGAGCAAAGACGGCTCAGAGGATAGTTCTTGAGCTTAAAGACAAGGTCGCTAAAGGCAATAAGATCTCTGTTAGGGGTGAGGCTGCCGCTGTATCTCCTGTTATGAATGATAGCTTGCAGGAGGCTATAACGGCTCTTGTTGTTCTCGGATATTCCGAGAGCGAGGCATCGGCAGCAATCGCAAAGCTTGATACTTCACTTTCGACAGAAGAGCTGATCAAAAAGGCACTTATGAGCCTTGCAAAGTTCCGATAATATTCTGGAAGGAGGAAGACGTTTCAAGGCTGGAATGTCATAAAATATGATTGAAAAAGGCGAATTTGATATTGAACGGATTGTTTCGCCCAAAGAGACAGTATCCGAAACTACAGATGACTTTGAAGTAAGCCTGAGACCTGTCACGCTCGATGAATACATCGGACAGGATAAGGTCAAGGAAAATATGAAGATATATATTCAGGCGGCTAAGAACAGGGGCGACAGCCTTGATCATGTTTTGCTTTACGGTCCTCCGGGACTTGGAAAAACTACACTGTCTGCAATCATTGCACACGAGATGGGGGTAAACATCAGGATAACCTCGGGACCTGCTATTGAAAAGCCCGGTGATCTTGCTTCTATACTTACTAATCTTGAAAAGGGCGATGTTCTGTTCATAGATGAGATACACAGGCTTTCACGTCAGGTCGAGGAGGTTTTGTACCCTGCACTTGAGGATTACGCCCTTGATATAATCATGGGTAAGGGTCCTGCGGCAAGGTCGATAAGGATAGACCTTGAAAGGTTCACTCTTATCGGTGCTACCACAAGGGCGGGACTGCTTTCAGCTCCGCTCAGAGACCGCTTTGGTGTGATACAAAGGCTTGACCTGTACACTAATGAGCAGCTTTGTGATATAGTCAAGCGTTCTGCGATACTTCTCGGAGTTGCCTGTGACGATAAAGGCGCTATCGAGATAGCAAAGCGTTCGAGGGGAACGCCTCGTATAGCAAACCGCTTCTTAAAGAGAGTACGTGATTATGCGGAGGTAATGGGAAACGGGATCATCACCGAGGAGATAGCTAAGATAGCTCTTAACCGCATGGAGGTTGATAAGCTCGGACTTGATAAGCTGGATATGAGGCTTCTGAATATGATAATAAAGGGTTATAACGGCGGCCCGGTAGGTCTTGAAACGCTGGCGGCTGCTATCGGAGAGGACTCTGTTACTATTGAGGACGTTTGCGAGCCTTATCTTATGCAGCTGGGATTTCTTTCAAAAACACCGAGAGGACGAGTGGCCACTCAGCTGGCTTACGATCATCTCGGCATACTTAAAGACGGTCAGACACATCTGTAAACAAATATAAAAAGGGGTAATTAACAATGGGAAGATTATTCGGAACAGACGGTGCAAGAGGAGTTGCTATCACAGAGCTTACCTGTGAGCTTGCCATGAAGATAGGAAGAGCTGCTGCGGTGGTTCTTTCAAAGGGCAAGAAAGGAAAAGCAAAGATCATTATTGGCAAGGACACAAGAATTTCAAGCGATGTTCTTGAAGCTGCACTTGTATCGGGTATCTGTTCGGTAGGTGCTGATGCACATATACTGGGAGTTGTTCCCACACCTGCTGTTGCAATGCTTGTAAACAAGTATGGGGCAGATGCAGGCGTTATGATCTCGGCATCGCATAACAGTGTGGAGTTTAACGGTATTAAGCTCTTTTCAAGCAGTGGATATAAGCTCCCTGACAGCATTGAGGAAGAAATAGAGGCACTTATCCTTGATACTCCCGATGCAATCAAGCTGTGTGACGGCTGCGATATCGGAAGGGTTTACTATGAGAAGGATGCTGTATGGGATTATGTAAGACACATTATGAAGTCAAGCCCTTCTGACTTCAAGGGCATAAAGGTAGCACTTGACTGTGCAAACGGCTCATCAAGCGTGTGTGCTCAGAAGATATTTGAAGGTCTCGGTGCAAAGTGCATAATGCTTAATGACACTCCCGACGGAACAAATATAAATAAGGACTGCGGCTCAACTCATATCGAGAAGCTTCAGCAGGCTGTTGTTGAGAACCACTGTGATGTAGGTCTTGCATTTGACGGTGATGCTGACAGATGCCTTGCAGTTGATGAAAACGGAGAGCTTATCGATGGTGATAAGCTGCTGGCAATTTTCTCTCTTTATATGAAGGAGCTTGGTCTTCTCAAAAACAATACCTGCGTTGTAACTGTAATGACTAACCTTGGTTTCTTCAAGTTTGCTAAGGCAAACGGCGTAGTTGCAACTACTACCAAGGTCGGAGACAGATATGTTCTTGAGCGTATGCAGGAGGGCGGTTATAACCTTGGCGGAGAGCAGTCGGGACATATTATCCTTCTTGACTATGCAAATACAGGTGACGGTGAGCTTACAGGAACAAAGCTTCTGACAGTTATGAGCTACACTAAGAAAAAAGCAAGCGAGCTGGCAAAGTGTATGGAGTCATATCCTCAGGTGCTTGTAAATGTAAAGATCACAGCTGATAAAAAGGGCAAATGGGAAAAAGACAAGACTGTTCAGGCAGCTATTGAAAAATACACAGAGAAGCTTGGCTCTGACGGAAGGATACTTGTCCGTGAATCGGGCACAGAGCCGCTTGTAAGAGTTATGATCGAGGGTAAGAAGGTGATGAGGGAGAGCTCCCTTACTGCACAAGCTGTAACAGACCATGGTTTGATACGTTTTCAAGCTGTGTGCTCTCTGTTGTGGTGAGTGAAGACAACGAGGTTCTGCTTATACGTCAGAGCTACGGAGATACATCAAGGTTTGTTGGTGTTGCAGGCTTTATGAAGTGTGGTGAAGCTGCGGAAGATTCGGCTGCTCGGGAGATCAAGGAAGAAACAGGACTTGAGTGTGAAAGCGTTCGGTTTATCAAAAGCATTTTCTATGATGGCAGAGACCAGCTGATGCTTGGTTTTCTTGCAAGAGTAAAAAAGAGTGAGCTCAGTATTTCCTCAGAGCTTTTAGAGGGACGCTGGTTCGATATCGATACTGCTGTAAATACAGTTCGTCAGGGAAGTATTATACAGGAGCTTATCATCGGTGCAAAGGATATGTTAAATGAGAATTGCAGATAATTGGAAGGACTACAGACTTTTAGATGCGACAGACGGCAGCAAGCTTGAAAGCTGGGGAGGTCACATTCTTGTAAGACCTGACCCTCAGATAATCTGGAAGAGCCCTCAGTATTCAGATAAGTGGGCTAAGGCAGATGCAGTATATCACCGTTCGACCAAGGGCGGCGGTGCCTGGGACTATAAAAGAAAGCTTCCCGAAAGCTGGAACATAAGTTATAATGATCTGAGATTTGTGATAAAGCCTACAGGCTTTAAGCATACGGGGCTGTTCCCCGAGCAGGCTGTAAACTGGGAGCTTATGAGCAGTCTTATCAAAAATGCAGGAAGAGAGATCAATGTGCTTAATCTCTTTGCTTACACAGGAGGTGCAACTCTTGCCTGTGCCGCAGCGGGGGCTAAGGTTGCTCATGTAGATGCATCAAAGGGCATGGTGTCGTGGGCTCGTGATAATGCTAAGGCCTCAGGACTTGAGGATAAGCCTGTCAGATGGCTCATTGATGACTGTGAAAAGTTCGTAAGGCGAGAGATAAAGCGTGGAAGACGCTATGAAGCAGTCGTTATGGATCCACCTTCGTATGGAAGAGGCCCCGGAGGCGAGGTCTGGAAGCTGGAGGACTGCGTATACGATCTTGTAAAGCTTTGTGCAGGTGTACTGAGTGATAAGCCGCTGTTCTTCCTTTTGAACAGCTATACTACAGGATTGTCACCCTCTGTAATGGCTTATATACTGGGTGATGTTATTGGTAAAAAATATGGCGGTGATGTATCCGCAGATGAGATAGGTCTGCCTGTTGAGTCAACAGGCATGGTTCTGCCCTGCGGCTCAACCGCTGTATGGATAAATAAGTAAATGGAGGTAATCAACTATGGGACTTGATGACATCAAAAAGAAAATCGACCAGATCGATGACAAAATCCCCGACAGCGTCAAAAAAGAGGCTAAGAAGCTTGCTACCAAGGAAAACCTCGAAAAGGCTAAGGACGTAGCTGAGGATGTAATCGAGAAGATCAAGAAAAAGAAGGACTAAGTTTGTCAGGGCGGTTTCGCACCGCCCTACGACAGCTTGTTTCGGAGCTGATTTTATGAGTAGTTTTATCGAGATCAAGGATCTTGAATTTTCATATATAAATGAGATAGAAGAGCCGCCTGTAGTAACTGAGGTGCTCAAAGGCATATCTCTGAATATCGAAAAGGGCGAGTTTGTTGCTGTTCTCGGGCATAACGGCTCGGGAAAATCAACACTCGCGAAGTGCATAAACGGTATCAATATCCCTCAGAAGGGAAGCATCACTGTTGAAGGAATGAGCGTTGCAGATGAGAGCAGGCTTCTTGATATCAGACAAAAGGTTGGAATGGTATTTCAGAACCCCGACAATCAGATTGTTGCAACTATCGTTGAAGAGGACGTAGCCTTCGCTCTTGAAAATATGGGCGTAGAGCCTAAGGAGATAAGACGAAGAGTCGATGAAGCATTGCAGACAGTTGGTATGTATGAGTACCGAATGCACGCACCTCACAAGCTTTCGGGAGGACAGAAGCAGAGAGTCGCAATAGCAGGCATTATTGCTATGAGACCTGACTGCATACTCCTTGATGAGCCTACAGCAATGCTCGACCCAAAGGGCAGGGCGGAGGTAATGAAAACGATCAAGGAGCTTAATGCTCAGGGTGTTACTATCGTTCTTATCACACATTATATGGAGGAGGCTGTTCAGGCTGACCGTGTTGTTGTGATAGACGGCGGAGAGATAGTTCTTGACAATGTGCCGAAGAAGATATTCTCGCAGGTGAAAACGCTTAAAAACCTCGGGCTCGATGTGCCGCAGGTAACGGAGCTGTGTTATCTGCTTCGTAATGAGGGCGTTGACCTGCCCGATGATATCATTACAGAGGAAGAATGTGTAGAGAAGCTGTATGAGCTTCTGAAATAGTGGAGAGTAAAATGTCAGTAATAAAAGCAGAGGGCCTTACCTATGTTTACGGAGAGGGAACTCCTTTTCGTAAGGTTGCGGTAGACCATATAGATATAGAGATCGAAGCCGGTGAGTTTGTCGGGATAATCGGACATACGGGCTCGGGAAAATCGACACTTATCCAGCATTTCAACGGGCTTTTGAAGCCTACAGAGGGAGCTGTTTATATTGACGGTGAAAAGCTCTGGGAAGATAAGTCGAAGCTCAGACCAATAAGGTTTAAGGTAGGGCTTGTTTTCCAGTATCCTGAGTATCAGCTCTTTGAGGAAACTGTATATAAGGATATAGCTTTCGGACCAAAGAATATGGGACTGAGTGATGAAGAGATCGACAAGCGTATCCATGAGACTGCCAGGCTTGTCGGAATAAAGCACGAGCTGCTTGAAAAGTCACCCTTTGATCTTTCCGGCGGTCAGAAGAGAAGAGTTGCCATAGCAGGCGTTATGGCGATGAATCCAAAGGTGCTGATACTTGATGAGCCTGCCTCGGGACTTGACCCTAAGGGCAGAGAGCGTATCCTTGGTATGTTAAAAGAGTATCACAGGGAGACAGGAAATACGGTGCTTCTTGTTTCTCATTCAATGGAGGATATAGCTAAGAATGCCGAAAAGATATTAGTAATGAATAAGGCAAAGCTGTTTTGCTATGATGAGACCGTAAAGGTCTTTCACAGAAGCGAGGAGCTTCGTCAGATGGGGCTTTCTGTTCCGCAGATAACGAGAGTGTTCGACAGACTCAAATCTATGGGAATAGGTCTTGAGGATGATGTATATACTGTAAAATACGCAGCAGACCTTGTTTTGAAGATGCTCAAAAACAAGGAAGGCTGAAATAGTACGGAGGAATAAATTGCTGAAGGATATTACAATTGGACAGTTTTTTCCCGGTACCTCTGTGATACACAGAATGGATGCCAGAGTTAAGCTGCTTTTGACAGCAGCATTTATAGTTATGCTGTTCGTTGCAGACAGTATTCAGGCACTTTGTGTAGGTATAGCTTTTACGCTGATCATTTATCCCATCTCGGGAATACCCATGAAAATGATGTGGAAAAGCGTAAAGCCTATACTGCCGATAGTTATAATAACTGCAATACTTAATCTGTTCTTTATCAGAACAGGCGATGTTTATTTCAAATGGAAGATAATTAAGATCACCTCGGATGGTGTTGAAACAGCTTCGTTCATGTCGATAAGGATACTTTGCCTGATAGTGGGCTCGTCTATACTGACTTATACGACCTCACCTATCGACCTGACAGATGCGATAGAAAGACTGCTTTCACCGCTTAAAAAGCTGAAGGTACCTGTGCATGAGCTCGCAATGATGATGACGATAGCATTAAGGTTCATTCCGACTCTTATCGAAGAGACTGATAAGATTATGTCGGCTCAGAAGGCAAGGGGTGCAGATATTGAGACAGGCGGCCTGATTAAGAAAGCCAAGGCTCTTGTACCGATACTTATTCCGCTGTTTGTGGCATCATTCAGACACGCAGAGGAGCTTGCCCTTGCTATGGAGTGCCGCTGCTATCACGGCGGAGAGGGCAGAACAAGAATGAAGCAGCTGCATCTTTCTTATATTGATCTTATAGGAGTAATGTTCTTGTGCCTGTTTTTCGCAGGTGTAATAGTTGTAAACTGTATAATATGAGAAATTTTAAGGTAACGATAGCATATAACGGAGCCGCATATCACGGCTGGCAAAGGCAGAATAATGCCTATACAGTTCAGGAGGCTTTTGAAGATGCCCTCTTTGAGCTGCTGGGTGAGCATATCACAGTGAACGGCTGTTCAAGAACTGATGCAGGCGTTCATGCAAGGCGGTATGTTCTGAGCTTTCAGACTGCGTCTACGATAACCTGCAGAGGTGTCGTGTTCGGGCTCAATGCTATTCTTGAAGATGATATAGCTGTTCTTTCCTGTGAGGAAGCTCCGCTTGATTTCCATGCAAGGTATTCCTGCATGGGAAAGGAATATGTTTATATCGTTCATAACAGTGAGATAAAGGATCCGTTCTATAAGGATACAGCCTACAGAAGCTGGTATCCTATAGATGCAGACAGACTTGACCGTGAAGCAAAGGCATTCATCGGAAAGCATGACTTCAAAGCCTTCTGCAGTGCCGATTGTGACAAGGAAAATACTGAAAGGACTATATTTGATTTCAGTGTCAGGCGTGTGGGTGATACTGTTCATTTTACAGTGAGCGGTGACGGCTTTTTATATAATATGGTGAGGATAATGGTGGGGACCCTGCTTTACATCAATGACGGAAAGCTGCCCGATGGCTCGATAGCTTCGCTTATTGATTCAAGAGACAGAACAAAAGCCGGGAAAACTGTTCCGCCTACAGGTTTGTACCTGAACGAAGTTTATTACGATAAAGGCAATGAGGATAATGAAAGACAATAACGATAATAATAAAAAGAGATTTGGCTCTGACTTTGTTGACAGAGATGCCTTTGTAAATTCTGATGAGCCAATGCCTGAGGTTTCGGGAAGAGAGATCAGGCAGCAGAAAAGGCTTGAAAGAAAGCAAAGGCTGCGTGCTGAAAAGGAGCAGCGGCTGAGAGAAGAGCTACTTGCTCAGAAAAAACTCAGAGCTGCTAAAGAGAGAATGAAAAAAGAGTCCGAGGCTGAGCAGAAGGCTCAGGAGGACATTCAAAAGCTTACTGAGGAGGAAGTGTTTATTGCTCCTGCCGAAGAAAGTAAGCTGAAGGATTTGAAAGAGGATCCGAATAAAATATTTGAGGACGATGTTTTTGTTCAGGCTAATGATGAAGAGCAGAACACAGCCGCTGAGTCTGAGGAGTCTGACACAGAAGTTGATGAAGAACTCAAAAAGCTTGAAAAAAAGCAGCAGAAGGCACAGATCAAGAAAAACCGAGAAAGCATTATCCTGATTAAGCACGATAATGTAGTCGAAGACGACGAAGATGAAGAGGAGCCTCAGCCTGAGTCTGTTTTGGAGGAGCCTGCAGCTGAGCCGCAAGTTACTCATGATGATGAAGAAGAGCCTCTTCCTCAGGAGAAAACCAAGAAAAAAGAGAAAAAGAAAGCAGAACAGAAGGCTCGTAAAACCAAGGTTACGGATATACGCTCTGCACGTAAGAAGCAGAAAATGAAAAAGCGTATAAAGGTGCTTATAGCTCTTCTGATAGTGGCTGCATTCGGGTTGACGGTGTATCTCACAAGAGGTATATGGGTGCCAAAGCTTGAAGGCATACTTGACAGACCTCATGCAACTATAGTCAATGACGGAAAAACAGCTGAGGGTAATTATCCTATACAGTTTGATGAAACCTCAGTAAATATAGTAACTCCATTTAAGGATTGCTTTATAAAGGTAGATGATAATCATATAGTTTTCTATGATGAAACAGGAAATGTTATCTCTACTACATCACATTCATATGCAAATCCTGTTGTACGAACAGCCGGCAAGAGAGCTCTTGTATACGACAGAGGCGGTCACTCATTTACGCTTTTGAATAAAAACGGAGAGCTTTTCTCAAGAGAGATAGAGGATACTGTAATGATTGCCGAAATAGGCAGCAACAGTAATATCGCAGTTATTACTCAGAACGACAGGTATGAAGCTGTAATGACTGTATATGATTCTGACGGTGTTGTTATCTATAAGTGGCAGAGCTATAAAAAGGTCATTGATATCACATTTAATGAAAGCGGTGACGGCTGCTACATAACCACCTTCAAATCTGAAAACGGAATGATAAACTCTTATATTACGGGTATTTCATTTGACAGTGAGGAAGAGGTTATGCAGTCATCTGCTATTGATGATCTGGTTCTGGATACTCTTGTCAATGACAACGAGGATCAGTGGGTGATTGGATTATCTAATTTCTATAAGCTTGATAATAACGGAAACATTCTCTTTAAATATGAGTACAGCGGAGATCTTATCGACTATTCTCTCAGCAGTACGACTGCAGCGGTCGTTGTCAGCGGTGTAGGAAAAGGGAACGGTATTCTGACTATTTTCCGTTCAGACAGCGATTCAAACAATCCGAACAGTATGATCTATACAGAGGATGGTCAGCCAAAGAAGCTGCATTCCAGTTCAAACCTTATCATTCTCCTTTGTGAGAACAAGTTAAATGCTTACGATAAGGCAGGAAATCTTCTTGCAACAGCGAGCGTGTCTTCTGATTATGTTGATTTTGCATACCTGAACGATGCTGTATACTTCCTTGATGTCAGAGAGTTAAATAAGATCGGCTTCAAGACCTGATGTGTAGGTGATCAAATGTCATTTCTTCTTGATATGATATGTGCGGTAATACTGATACTGTTTGTGTTTATCGGTATTTACCGTGGTGTTTTTAAGTTTACAATAATGCTGCTGGCATCAGTGGTATGCTGCTCTTTGTCGCTTGCTTTGTCTGATATGGCGGCTGAAAATGCTTATAATAAATTTGTAAAGAAAAAGGTCGTTTCAGGCCTTGAAACTGCCTGCCGTGGAATTGATGTTGCCGAAGAGGTAAACAACAGGCTCGCTGAAAACGGCATTGACATACGGCTTGATGCTCAGAAAATAAAGCAGTCCTTCGATCAGAGCACAAGTCCCTCAGAGTCGATCAGTAAGCTTCTTGTCAGTGAGGGCTTTGATGCAGACTTAGCCAAAGAAACTGCCTCAGATGTTTTTGCTGATGTAAAAAACGAATTCAAGAACAGTTTTAATGTAAGCTTTGACGGCTCCTACCTTGATAAGGCGGCTGATCAGGTGATAAAGTCTTTTGATAAATAATCAACAGAGATATTCTATGCTCTCAGCCGGGATGACCCCTCATATTCGGCTGAGCTGCTTGAAAAGAATCTGCTTCGCAGCCTGATACTTCCGATAGTCAGAATAACTATCTTTATTATTCTCTATATTATAATGGAGATAGGAGTTAAGATCATCCTGTTCCTTGTGGGAGTATTGACTGGCAACAGAATATCCACCGCTGCCAGAGTCGGCGGAGGTGCTCTTGGAGCGGTTAAGGGCATAATGTATTGCTTGCTGATAGGCTATTTTGCAGCTCAGATTGTTGCAGTTATGGGAGAATCGAACAGTTATCTGAGTTTAAGTCAATGTAATGATACTATATTATTTAAGTATTTCTTCCGTGCATTTTATTAATTAAAGAAAGGAGTACACTATTATGATGATGTGCACCCGATGCAAAAAAAGACCTGCGGTTGTTTTTATATCGCAGCTTAATGTAAAGGATCCCGACTCAAAAAAGAATCAGGGACTTTGCCTTGTGTGTGCTAAGGAACTTGGTATTTCACAGGTAGATGATTATATGAAGCAAATGGGCATTTCCGATGATGATCTCGAGGCTATGTCTAATCAGCTTATGGAGCTCTCGGACGGAGAGGATTTTGAAATGGGAGGAAGCGGCACTATGCCGAACTTCCTTAGCAATCTCTTCTCAGGAGACCATTCGCCTTTATCTGAAAGGCAGAATACTGCTTCCTCATCACAGCAGGGTACAAAGGATAAGGACAAAAAGCAGAAAAAGCTCAAATTCCTTAATAACTACTGTACAAACCTTACCGAAAAAGCAAGAGAGGGCAAGCTGGATAATATAGTCGGCAGAGATAAGGAGATATCGAGAGTTATCCATATTCTGTCCCGCAGGCAGAAGAACAATCCCTGTCTTATCGGTGAGCCCGGTGTAGGTAAAACGGCTGTTGCCGAGGGCATAGCTCAAAGGATAGTTTCGGGAGATGTTCCTTTCCATATCAGAGATAAGGAGCTATACCTGCTTGACTTGACAGCTCTGGTTGCAGGTACTCAGTTCAGAGGTCAGTTTGAAAGCCGCTGCAAGGGTCTTGTTGAGGAGGTAAAGTCTCTGGGTAATGTTATCCTGTTTATCGATGAGGTACACACACTTGTCGGTACAGGTGATTCTGAGGGAACTATGAATGCGGCAAATATCTTAAAGCCGTCGCTTTCGAGAGGCGAGATTCAGGTCATTGGTGCTACCACCTTTAAGGAGTACAGAAAGTATATCGAAAAGGATTCAGCACTTGAAAGACGTTTCCAGCCCGTAACTGTAAACGAACCGACTGTTGAGGACACAGTCACTGTACTGCTCGGTATCAAAAAATACTATGAAAACTATCACAGAGTCCATATCGATGATGCAACTATCAGAAAGTGTGCCGTTCTCTCCGAGAGATATATCAACGACAGATATCTCCCCGATAAGGCTATTGACCTTCTTGATGAGGCTTGTGCCTGCACGAGCATCAGAACTCCTGAGATAGAGGAGTATGATGATCTGAACAAGCAGCTTCGTGAGCAGGAGCAAGCTGTCGAAGAAGCAGAGGCTAGCGATACTCCCGATTATGAGGAGATCGCCACAAAGAGAGGCGAGATACTACGTATTCAGGAAAGACTAAAAGCAGTAGAGGAAAAGCTCAATACCGTTAAGGTAACTGATGAGGATCTCTCCACTGTAATTGAG
>ONLC01000146.1 GCA_900318545.1 uncultured Eubacteriales bacterium | reverse complement strand
TAAGGATAAGGAAGTTACCTCCAAGATACTGTACGGCGGTGAGCTTGGTTATGCGGCGGTTCTGTGCTTTTTACAGACAGACGACGGTTTGCTCTATGCAGGTACGGATGGAAACGGTATAGCCGTTATCAAAGATCAAAAACAAACAGGTACTATCACAAGAGATAACGGGCTGACCTCGGGAGTAATAATGAAGCTTATTCAGGATCCTGAGGACAAAAGCATTTATATTGTGACATCAAACAGCCTATGCCGCTTTGCCGATAACAAGGTAAAGCACTTGAAAGACTTTCCTTACACAAATAATTATGATATTTTTATCGATGATGACGGTGAGCTGTTCGTTCTTGGAAGCTCGGGTATCTATGTGCTGAACAAGAACGATCTTATCAACGAAAATTTAGGCTCCGACTACATTATACTTGATTCAAGAAGAGGACTTGTGGGTGCTCTTACAGCAAATGCATGGTGCGGCATGGATGATGACAAAAATGTTTTCCTCTGTGCCGACAGAGGCGTTTACATGATGAACCTTGATGGCTATACTATCAAACAGAGACCCTACAGGCTTACAGTTTCTACTGTAAGAATAGATGATAAGGTCAAGGAGCTTGACAGAAGCCTGCCGCTGACAGTAAGCAGAAACGTAACCAAGATTGATTTTGTTCCAGAGATCATCAACTATACGCATGATGATCCAATAGTGTCATATTTCCTTGAAGGCTTTGACAAGGACTGGACTAACGTAAAACAAAGCGAGCTTTTGTCTGTATCATATACAAATCTTAAACCGGGTAATTATACCTTCCATCTGGCTATAAGAGATGAAAAAGGAAATATTCTTGAGGAGAACACCTATCGTCTGAGCAAGGAAAACGCTATATACGATTATTCGTGGTTCAAGTATTATATGATCGGTGTTGCTGTTGTATTTATCGGCTGGCTGACATGGTTCATTACAAGAACCCAGATGCAGCACACACTGCAAATACAGCAGGCCCATCTGAAAATGGCTCTCCAGCAAGTTCAGATGGGCAACGAGACCATTCTTGCCATCGCTAAGACCGTTGACGCAAAGGATGAACGTACAAGCAAGCACTCGCAGAGAGTTTCAGATTACTCTGTTCTGATAGCCAAGGAGTACGGCTTTACAAAATCCGAACAGGACAATCTCAGAAATGCAGCACTTCTGCACGATATTGGAAAGATCGGTATTCCTGACTCAGTTCTTAACAAGCCTGCAAGACTTACTGACGAGGAATACGCTGTAATGAAAACTCATGTTACAAGAGGTGCGGAAATACTCAAGGACTTTACGCTTATCGATCATGTAGTTGATGGTGCAAGATATCACCATGAGCGTTATGACGGCAAGGGCTATCCTGACGGTCTTAAAGGAGAGGAGATACCTCTGTACGGCAGGATAATCGCTATCGCTGATGCATTCGATGCTATGACCGCAAACCGTGTCTACAGAAAGAAGCAGGATTTTGACTATGTTATGGGTGAGCTACACAAGGGTCGCGGTACACAGTTCGATCCCGAACTGCTTGATATCTTCCTGAGACTTATAGATACCAAGAAGATAGATATAGATGCCCTTTATGGCAGCAATAATAAGTCTGAGGAGGAATGATAATGTCAGCAGATAAAAAGAATATTATATGCTCGTTTATCGCTGCTCTTCTGGCGATCGGAGTGTTTTTCGGTATATATATGATTAGATCCAGCGGCAACAATGCTAAGGACAAGGTAACTGTCGGCTTTATATATGACGGTGATAAAAGCACTCCATATACTGCAAATTTTATCCATGCAGCTAAGCAGCTCAAATCTGAATACGGCAAGAAGGTAAAAATAATTGAGATGTATAATGTGCCCTCTGAGAACATCGAGGAAACACTTACTGAGCTTGCAGACAAAAAATGCGATATAATTTTCACAAATACTTATGAGTACGGTAATGCCACAAAAAAATTTGCAGAAAAACATCCTGACATTCAATTTTGTGCTGCAACCTGCGATAACGCAAATGATAAACCTGTACTTGAAAACTATCACACTTTTATGGGTGAGATATATCAGGCAAGATATGTAAGCGGTCTTGCTGCAGGTGATAAGCTGAGAGATATGATAAAAAAAGGCACAATTACTGAAGACAAGGCGTTGGTTGGTTATGTTGCGGCTTACCCTTCAGCTGAGGTAATATCAGGCTATACTGCGTTTTTTCTTGGGGTTCGTGAAAAATGTCCAAGTGCACATATGAAGGTTAAATATGTGAACACCTGGAATAGCTTTGCTCTTGAAAAGGAGGCTGCTCAGAAGCTGATAGATGAGGGCTGTATAATTATTTCTCATCATACTAACTCGATCGGCTCAGCAGTTGCTTGTGAAGAGTCTGACAAAGAACTGCCAGCCTACCACGTTGGATATAATCAGGATCTCAGCGAGATAGCACCAACTAAAGCTCTTATCAGCTGCAGACTTGACTGGGCACCTTATTATATCTCAGCTGTTGGTGCAGTACTGAATGGAGAAAACATCGAAAAACACCTTGATGCAAATATTCACGGAAATGATGCAAGTGCCGGCTTTGACGAAGGCTGGGTAACAATGTTTGATGTTAACCCCTCGCTTGCTCCCGAGGGCTGCCAAAAAATGCTCGATGATGCTATCAGTGATCTGAAAAGAGGAAAAATCCATATATTCCAAGGGGACTACAAGGCAACAGACCCCTCAAATCCTGATGATACTTATGATCTTAACAAGGAATATATCGAAAATGAGAATTCATCAGCCCCAAGCTTCCACTACGTACTTGATGATGTAATAACTATCGAAGAATAGAAAAGACCGCCATAAAAAGGCGGTCTTTTGCATAACAAAGCCCGAGGACTTACCTCGGGCTTATAATTTTATTCGCTTATATCAGCGTGATGTGCCTGCAAGGATTTTACTCCGAAGTGTGTATCATGCTTGATAGCCTTGATGCCCTCAGCACTTGCCTTTGCAGCTGCCATTGTAGTGATGTAAGGCACTCTGTGCTTGATTGCAGCCTTTCTGATATAACTGTCATCATGAGCACTGGTCTTACCGGCAGGTGTGTTGATGATAAGCTGTATCTCACCGTTTGCAATCTCGTCAGCGATATTAGGTCTTCCCTCGTAGATCTTGAAGATCTTCTTTGCAGGAATACCTGCACCTGTTATCATCTCATAGCTCTTGCCTGTTGCTAAAATCTTGAAGCCAAGCTCATTGAAGGATCTTGCTATATCAAGCAGCTCGGGCTTATCACGGTCATTTACACTCAGAAGTACAGTTCCCTCCTGCGGAAGCTTTGTCTGAGTAGCCTCCTGAGCCTTGTAGTAAGCCTCACCAAAGCTTGGCGATATACCAAGTACTTCTCCTGTTGATCTCATCTCAGGTCCGAGAACAGGATCTACCTCCTGGAACATATTGAATGGGAATACTGCTTCCTTAACGCCGTAGTGACCTATCTTCTTATCTTTAAGCAAAGGTACAGGTGAAGGATTGCCTGTAAGCTCCGAGGTAATGATCTCTGTAGCAATCTTTACCATATTGATGCTGCAAACCTTTGAAACAAGCGGAACTGTTCTTGATGCTCTTGGGTTTGCCTCGAGAACGTAAACGGTGTCACCCTCAATAGCATACTGCATATTCATAAGACCCTTAACATTCATTTCAACTGCGATTTTCTTAGTATAATCCTTTATAGTTGCAACTATCTCTGGAGAGAGATTCTTAGAAGGCAGTATGCAAGCTGAGTCACCCGAGTGTACACCTGCGAGCTCGATATGCTCCATAACAGCAGGGACAAAGCAGTTCTCACCGTCGGAGATAGCATCAGCCTCACACTCGGTAGCATGGTTAAGGAAACGGTCGATAAGGATAGGTCTGTCAGGTGTAACACCAACAGCGGCAGACATATAAACTCTCATCATTTCGTCATCATGAACGATCTCCATTCCACGTCCGCCAAGAACGTAGGAAGGTCTTACCATTACAGGATAGCCAATCTTGTTTGCAATTTCAAGTGCTTCGTCAACATTGACAGCCATTCCTGCCTCTGGCATCGGGATTCCGAGCTTGTCCATCATAGCACGGAAATGATCTCTGTCCTCTGCAAGGTCAATAGTCTCGGGAGTTGTTCCAAGAATATTTACACCGTACTTTTTAAGGTCATTTGCAAGGTTAAGCGGAGTCTGTCCGCCAAACTGTGCAATAACTCCTACAGGCTTCTCTTTCTCATGTATGCTGAGTACATCTTCAAGAGTCAGCGGCTCAAAATAGAGCTTATCAGATGTATCATAGTCAGTAGATACAGTCTCAGGGTTGCAGTTTACGATAATAGACTCAAAACCAAGCTTTTTCAGTGCCAGTGCTGCATGAACACAGCAATAGTCAAACTCAATGCCCTGACCGATTCTGTTCGGACCGCCGCCAAGGATCATGATCTTAGGTCTGTCTGTATTGCAAGGGCTCTTATCCTCGTCAAGGTGGTAGGTTGAATAATAGTAAGCCGCATTCTGTGTACCGCTTACGTGAATGCCCTCCCAAGCCTGTTTAATACCAAAGCCAATACGTGCATTTCTGATCTCCTCCTCTGTAACTTCAAGGAGTGAGCTAAGATATCTGTCGCTGAAGCCGTCAAGCTTTGCCTGCTTCAGAGTTTCCTTATCAGGAACCGCACCCTTATTTTTCAGAAGAGCCTCCTCTTCATCAACTAGCTCCTTCATCTGTTCAAGGAACCAGTGCTTGATCTTGGTGAGCTCCCATATCTCATCGATAGTTGCGCCCTTTCTCAGAGCCTCATATATAACAAACTGTCTCTCACTTGTAGGATAACGCAGCTCGGCCATGAGCTCATCCTTGCTCATATCGTGGAAATTCTTTGCAAAGCCAAGGCCGTATCTTCCCGTTTCAAGGCTTCTGATAGCCTTCTGGAAAGCTTCCTTGTAGGTCTTGCCTATGCTCATTACCTCGCCGACTGCTCTCATCTGAGTGCCGAGGTGATCTGATGCTCCCTTAAATTTCTCGAATGCCCATCTTGCAAACTTGATAACAACATAGTCACCGTCAGGAACATACTTATCAAGTGAGCCGTACTTGCCGCAAGGGATCTCATCAAGTGTAAGACCGCAGGCAAGCATAGCTGATACAAGAGCTATCGGGAATCCCGTTGCCTTAGAAGCCAGTGCCGACGAACGTGAAGTTCTTGGGTTGATCTCGATAACAACTATGCGGCCTGTCTCAGGGTCTCTTGCAAACTGGCAGTTACAGCCGCCGATGACCTCGATAGACTCGATGATGCGGTAGGACATATCCTGAAGCTCCTTCTGGACGTCCTCGGGGATAGTCAGCATAGGTGCGGAGCAGAAGGAATCGCCCGTATGAACGCCTATGGGGTCTATATTTTCAATGAAGCAAACTGTGATCTTGTTATTCTCAGCATCGCGGACAACCTCGAGTTCGAGCTCCTCCCAGCCGAAGATGCACTCCTCAACGAGGACCTGTCCGACGAGTGAAGCCTGAAGACCTCTTGCACATACGACCTTGAGCTCGTCAACATTGTATACCATACCGCCGCCGGCGCCGCCCATTGTATAGGCAGGACGGAGAACAACAGGATATTTCAGCTTTTCAGCTATCTTAACGGCTTCGTCAACAGAATATGCTACCTCGCTCTTCGGCATACCGATGCCGAGCTCTTTCATAGCATTCTTGAACTCGATACGGTCCTCGCCGCGCTCGATAGCGTCGACCTGAACACCGATTACCTGCACGCCGTACTTC
>ONLC01000182.1 GCA_900318545.1 uncultured Eubacteriales bacterium | reverse complement strand
TTGTCCTTTGCGTAGTCAGCACAGAAGCGTTCCAGTCTGCCTATGCCGACAGGCTCACCGTTCTTTCCTCTTACACAGCTGCCCTCGCACTGTCTTTCCTGCGGACATACTCTTCCGCAGACAGCAGGCAGCGAATTTGTAGACTTTATAATGCTGTAGGCCTCGTCAAACCTGCCCTCTCTTACCTTTTCGATAAACTCGGGTATACGCACGCCCACGGGACATCCGCTCATGCAGGGACGAGCCTTGCAGTTAAGGCAGCGGTTAGCCTCCCGCATTGCCTCCTCGGGAGTGTAGCAGCCTGTTACCTCCTGAAAGTTTCTTGCCCTGACCTTTGGGTCCTGCTCCGTTACGGGAGTTTTTGTTTTGCTCATATCAGCCATTGCGGACACCTCCCGTCAGTCTGCATACATGAGCCTTTTCATGCTCCTTATATGTGGAGTTTCTTCTCATAAGCTCGTCAAAGTCAACTAAGTGTCCGTCAAAATCAGGACCCTCAACACAGGCATATCTTACCTTTCCGTCAACAGTTACACGGCAGCAGCCGCACATTCCTGTTCCGTCTATCATCAGAGGATTGAGCGAAACTATCGTCTTTATCCCATATTTCTTGGTTATGTCGCACACGAACTTCATCATGATGACAGGTCCGATAGCGATAACAAGGTCAAAATTCTTTCCTGCATTTATAAGCTCCTCAAGCTTGTTGGTTACAAAGCCCTTAGTGCCGTATGAGCCGTCATCTGTGCAGATATGAAGCTCTGTCGATGCAGCTTTCATCTCGTCCTCAAGGATAACTATATCCTTGCTTCTGAAGCCTGCTATAACATCTACCTCGGCACCCATGCCGAAGAGCTTTTTAGCCTGCGGATAAGCAATAGCACAGCCGACGCCTCCGCCGACAACTGCAACACGCTTTGCATCGCCGTATTCGGTAGCAATTCCGAGAGGTCCTACCACATCAAGCAGATAGCCTTCATCGGTAACACGGTCTATCTCCATAGTTGAGCCGCCCACTACCTGTATAATAATAGTTATACTTCCTTTTTCTCTGTCATAGTCTGCTATCGTAAACGGCAGACGCTCGCCCTGCTCAGACGCTCTTACAATAACAAACTGACCTGCCTCCGCCTTTTTAGCGATATAGGGAGCATCTATCTCCAGCAGCACTACTGCTGAGTTGAGCCTTTCCTTCCTTACTATCTTGAACATAATTTCCCTCCGAAATTCAGATTACCCTTTATTATACACCATTATGATACATTTTGCAAGTCCTATTTTGTAAACTTGCATTTTTCTTAAGGCAATACCGCACAGGAGTTGTGCGGTATTGCCTTAATGAGAGTACCTTACATCGAGGTCTACAAGCCCGTTTATTCCGCTGATAGTGCCTACTCCTGTCTGCCAGAGGGAGTACTGTCCGTCATAGTCGGTCTGACTTACATAGTGAGCGAGCCATACATCTTCGCCGTCGGTGTCCCAAGCAGTTTTAAGGAAGTTTCGGCTTCCGTAGAGCATACACCTGTAGCCTGCCCCCTCAACGACCGCCTTGAATACCCTATATAGCTCATTCAGGTCATGCAGGCTCATTCCGTAGCTTCGGAAGCTGCCGAAGTCCTCCCAGTCGAAGGCTATAGGCATAGCAAGCTTTCTTCCGGCGAGCGTATCAACCAGCCACTGAGCGTGTGCTCTGACCTCCTCGGGGTCATTGTCTGCACTGTAGAAGTAAACTCCGCAGTCAAGCCCTGCCGAGAGTGCGTTATCAAGGTTTTGCGGGAAGTAATCATCAACTCCCATATTATATCCGCCCGAGCAGTGTGCCGCACGTATCATCACAAAGTTACAGCCCTCCGAGGCTACTGCGTTGAAGTCTATCACTCCCTGCCACGCTGAAACATCTATGCCGACATCTGCTCCGCCGCCCTGATACATGGACATATAGTCAGAAAAGCTGAGCGAGCCGTTATCGGGCTGAATGAACGAGGGCACCTGTTCGACAACCTCGACAGTAACAGTTCTTGTATCCGTATTGCCCGAGCTGTCAGAGAGGGTCACCTGCACCTGATGCGTGCCTGCATAGCTTGTGTCAACCGATTCTGAAACACTGAGTGTGGGGTAGGGGTCATAGTTGTCGGCATAGAGCCCCACATCAGAAAGGTCAGCGGTTGAGCCTACAGGCACGCTGATATAGTCCCCCGAGAGAAACACAGGTGCAGTTCTGTCAGTGACGGTGCAGGTAAGCTCCTTTTCCAGCTTTTCGCCGTTCAGGGTAAGGCTTACCTTTATTTTCTGTTCACCGACCTTATTTGTATCGACAACAGTATCGGGAGCGTTTATCTCGGCATTGGTTTTGGTTATCAGCTCCCCGAGAGTTATCTTCTCAACCACCTCAAGGTCTGTCTTGTATTCAAGGGTAAGCTCCTCTTTTTTCTTCTCGGGAGCCTTTGCAGTAGCTGCGGCTGTTGCAGTAGTTGTTGTGACCGTGGTGCTTGCGGCGGTTGTAGTCTGTGAGGCAGCGGCAGTGGTCTGCTTGGTGACCTTTGCAGTTTCGATCTCGTCACCGCAGGCGCTGAGCATAAGCAGCGCAGCCGGCAGGCAGATAAGCTTGGTTTTCATTCGTTTCTCTCCTGTTTAAGATAAATTCTGCTTTATTATACCACAGTATGATTGTTTTTGCAACATAAAAAAGCCCCGAACAAGCCGGGGCTTTACAGTAATACACAACCAAAGAGGGATCTTACTTTTTTCTGCACACAACAGTGACCTTCATAAGGTCTCCTTCTGTCTCGGCGAAGACCTCTCCGCCCATTTCATTCATAAGTCTCCGACAAATGTATAGCCCCAGTCCGCTGCCCGGCTGAGAGCCCGAGTTTGAACCTCTGCGGAAGCTTTCAAAAATAGTGTCAAGCTCCGACTCGGGAAGTGAACAGCCCGTGTTCGATACCGTTATCAGCCTGCAATCCTCCTCCTCGGAAAAGCTCAGGGAAATGCATCTGCCGTCGCCGTATTTGATCGCATTCTCGATGATGTTCTGCAAAACCTCCTGCATACGCTCCGGGTCGCCCCGAAGCAGGCAGTCGGCATACTCACCGATGCTGAACTCAGTCCCCAGCATAGAGAGCTTGTCACGGTAATACGACTCTATCTTATCAACGGCAGTGCTCAGATAAAACTGCGAGTCCTGCACCTCAAAGGTCATAAAGTCGTGCTCTGCGTTTTGGATTATCTGAGCAACGTAGCGTTCGATCTCGTCAGCGTTTGAGGATATGCCGAGGACGGTCTGCTTTTGCTTTTCGGGTTCCTTGTAGATGCCCTTTGCAAGTGCCTGTGCCGACAGCTTTATAGCCGAAAGCGGTGTCTTTATGTCATGAGAGAGGGACAGGAGCATAGTCTTTTCGGTTCTCGCATGGTCGAGCTCCTTCTGCTTGTTGTCCTCAAGGCGTTCTCTGAGCATATCAAGTCCCCATACAAACCGCCCGAAGTGCCTTGACTTCTCCTCTTTGAGGGGCTCTGTCAGGTGCCCCTTTGAGAGCTCCACAGGGTAATCTCTTATACGGTCAAAGGGGCGTACTATCTTGAACCTTATGTAGAACAGAACCGAAAACAGCACCGCTGTCAGTAATCCGAGGGCGGTGTTCACTGTGATATACAAATTCTTTTTCGATGCCATGTTCTGCTCATAGTCTATGCGGTAGAGCTGTCCGCCTGCCTCGGCGATAACGTACTCGGTATCGGGCTTAAAAAAGCTGTCCTGAGAATCATACCGTGTCACGGCTCTGATCTGTTCATAGTCGGAGAGGTCAATGTCCTCGCCTGCTTCAAGCTGCTGCCTGACCCTGTTTACCTCAACCCTGTAGGACTTGTCCGGCGTGCCCTCAAGCGAGCCGATAAACAGATTTACTCCTGCAAATACCAGCACTGCCATCACCGCACAGAGAGCTATCAGCTTGTCGATCTTAGTCATTCTGACCTCCGTAGCGGTAGCCCTTGCCCCACACTGTAAGAATACGTGTCGGGTTCTTGGGGTCGTCCTCTATTTTTTCTCTGAGCCATTTTATATGTACCGTCAGGCTCTGAGGCTCGCTTTCGCTGTCCATACCCCAGACCCTCGCCCAGATGCGGTCCTTGGAGAGGACCTGCCCCTTGTTTTCGATAAGAAAACGCAGAAGCTCAAACTCCTTGGCGGTCATAGTAAGAGGCTTGCCTGCTTTCGATGCTGACTCAGCGGCAAGGTCTAAGGTAAGGTCTCCGTCAGAGAGGGTATCAAGAGCAAGCCTTCTTTGAAATATCCCTTTTATTTTAGCCAGCAGTATGTCGATATCGCAGGGCTTCTCGATGTAGTCATCAGCACCTGTCAGAAGACCGCTGAGCTTATCGTCCTTAGATGTGCGGGCTGTCAGAATAATTATCGGAGTGTTATCCTGAGCTCTTATCCGCCTGCACACAGCGAAGCCGTCCATTTCGGGCAGGCTTATATCAAGCAGCACGAGCCTTGCCCCGTACTTCTCAAACAGTGAAAGAGCCTTCTCTCCGCTGTCTGCGATACTTACGGTATAGCTCTCGGCTCTGAGATGATCGGCAAGGAGAGAGCTGAGCTCCTTATTATCTTCTACTATAAGTATATCTACCATTTTCACCACTCCGATCTTTTTTAGGTAACAGGTATTTAGGTAATAGGGAATAGGTAATAGGGAATAGGTATGGTGTCCGCAAAGCGGACAGATGCCCATTCGGGCACGTAGGTAGTGCAGACTTTTTCATTTGCTGCTCTTAGGATAGGTTTTAGGTTATAGGTTATAGGTTTCAGGT
>ONLC01000258.1 GCA_900318545.1 uncultured Eubacteriales bacterium | reverse complement strand
GACCTTCCGCATAGCCATCGGTTTTGACCACAGCATCATAGATCTTGTCCGCCGTGTGACCGGTCAGGACCAGAATCTTTACGTGTTCAAGGACCTCTTTCCCCATGACGTCGAAGGGGATCTTCTTGTCATAGCCGCCCGCAATAACGATAAGCTTCTGATTAAATGAATTAAGACCTGCTATAACTCTTGTAGGGCTTGTGGCGATCGAGTCATTATACCACTTAACTCCGCCCTTTTCTCTTACAAACTCTATTCTGTGCTCTACTCCGCCGAAGTTCTCTGCAACAGAAACTATGCTCTGAATGCTTACATCACCCCATACTGCACAGATAGCCGCAAGATAATTTGCTACATTGTGAATACCCGGTATTCGGATATCATCCTTGTGAACGATAGGTGTATCCTGACCGTTTTCCGTATAGCAGAGCATTCCGTCATCTCTGAGGTAGGTTCCTCTCTGTACCTGATGCTTCAGAGAGAATGTGCAGAGCTTTCCTCTTACCATATCGGCAAGACCGATAGTTGTTTCATCGTCTTCGTTGAGAACGGTCTTTGAGTAGCCGTTCTGGTGTGCAATAATGTTGGTTTTTGCCCCGATATACTCCTCCATTGTGCCGTGAACGTTCAGGTGGTTGGGAGTGATGTTTGTGATAACCGCAGTCATGGGCGAGCTTCTCATAGAAATAAGCTGGAAGCTTGAAAGCTCAACTACAGCCATATCTGTCTCTGCCATTGTCTCAACGATAGGCAGAAGTGCCTTTCCTATGTTGCCGCCGAGATGCACTCTTTTGCCCTCGGCTCTTAAAAGCTCGCTGATAAGAGTTGTTGTGGTGGTCTTTCCGTCTGAGCCTGTAACGCCGAAGGTGCGGCAGGGGCAGAGATCAAAGAATGTCTCCATTTCAGAGGTTATAACTATGCCCTGCTTTCTCGCCTTGGTAAGAACAGGGTCGTTATAGTACATTCCCGGTGTTCTGAAAACTATGTCGCAGTTAAAGATAGCGTCAAGGTAGTTCTCTCCGAGGGAGAAGTCACAGCCCTTTGCGGCAAGCTCCTCGTGGATAAGCTCATCGAACTCGTCCTCGTCCTTCCTGTCACAGACTACGCACTTAACGCCTCTGCTGAGGAACACCTTTATAAGCTCCGTATGGCTGACGCCCACACCTATGAAGGCTACCCTCTTGTTTTTTATTTCTGTGAAGTATCTTTGTGTTCTTGTCATTATCATTTACTCCTTACTTAGTTTTATTTACACAGCTATACTATTTTATTATATAACATTTCACGCCAAAACGCAAGAGTTTTTTATATGGTTCATAAACTTTTCATTAAGGCGGTCATTTGCTGAGAGAATTAGTCAAATCAAACGTTCAAATCGGCGAAAATTTGTATAAAAGACAAAAAAATCATAAACTTTCAAAAACCTATTGCCAAAAGGTCGAAAATTTAGTATAATAAGTGTATGTTATTGATCCGAATATTAAAACACAGGAGGACTAACGATCATGGGTAATGCGGAAAACGTACTGTTTGACAATGATTCAAGAGTGGCACCTCTCGGGCTTATTGCTATGAAGAGTGCCGAGGAGCTCGGCAAGAAGGTAGACAGCTACCTTACAATGTGGGCTAACGAGAACGAGCATTTTAAGGATACCTTCCTTATCGAGAACGAGTGCCCGAGGTTTTCTTCGGGCGATGCAAAGGGGCTTATCAAGGAGACTATCAGAGGTGATGACCTGTTTATTCTCTGCGATATGGGAAACTACAGCTGCACTTATGACTACTTCGGTCATGAAAATGCAATGTCTCCCGATGACCACTATCAGGATCTGAAAAGAATAATTCAGGCTGCAAGCGGCAAGGCTCACAGAATAAACATTATTATGCCTTCGCTTTACGGCGGAAGACAGCACAGAAGAAACTACAGAGAGTCTCTTGACTGTGCCGTTGCTCTGCAGGAGCTGCAGGCTATGGGCGTATCGAACATCTTAGCATTTGATGCTCACGACCCCAGAGTGCAGAACGCTGTTCCGCTTATGGGCTTTGACAACATCATTCCTTCTTATCAGGTACTCAAGGCAATGTTCAGGGCACTTGATGACTTCAAGCCCGATAAGAACCACTTTATGATCGTATCCCCTGACGAGGGCGCTATCAACAGAAATATGTACTATGCTTCTGTTCTCGGAGTTGACCTCGGAATGTTCTATAAAAGACGTGACTACTCCACAATAGTAAACGGCAGAAACCCGATAGTTGCTCATGAGTATATCGGACGTGACTGCGCAGGAATGGATATTTTCATAGCTGACGATATCATTTCCTCGGGCGAGTCAATGCTTGACGTTGCACTGGAGCTCAAAAAGAGAAAGGCTAACAAGATCTACTGCTACGCTACATATCCGATCTTCACTAACGGTCTGGACAAGTTCAACAAGGCTTATGCTGACGGCATTATCGACGGCGTATTCGGTACTAACCTCACCTACAGAAGACCCGACCTTCTCGAAACACCGTGGTTCCATGATGTTGACTGCTCAAAGTACATTGCTTACTTTATTGCATCGCTCAACCATGACCAGTCGATCTCGCAGGTTATTGACCCTCACAGCAAGATCGAGGCTCTGCTTAAAAAGTACGGTATCAAGTAATATACATAAAAAGACCCGACTGCGTGTCGGGTCTTTCTTATTATTTCGAAGCAAGTGCATCGGCAAGCTTTAAGTCATCATCAGTCGTTATCTTGAAGTTCAGCCTGTCACCCTCAACTATCCTGATAGGTACACCTATCCGGGTGAACACCGAGCAGGTATCGGTCAGGGCTGCA
>ONLC01000281.1 GCA_900318545.1 uncultured Eubacteriales bacterium | reverse complement strand
CCGTACTTGGTATCAAGATACTTCTTTACGCTGTTCATGGTCAGGATATCCTTTCCCGACTCCTTGCCGAGGCCTGCCATAACCGCAAAGCCCTGAGGCTCGATGAAGATCTTGCCCTCCTCGCACTCCTTAGAGCCCATCTTCTTTCCAAAGTCATCATAAGCTCTGAGGAACCACTCTCCGTCGAAAGCGTGCTCCATAGTGTTCTTGTTCATCTTGTCTATCTCAGCCTGAGCCTTTGCAGCCTCATCGTCAAGACCCTGATGCTTACAGAGTGCAACATACTCGGGGCCTATGAAAGCCATCATAGTAGCAACGAGTACAGACTCAGCTACACGGCTGAACTTCTGCTCGCCGTACTTTGGTGAGGTATAGGTCTGGAAGCTCTCACCGGGAGTGTCGGAATGGCAGCTCAGATTGATGCAGTCGTTCCAGTCAGCTCTCATTGCAAGAGGCAGTCCGTGAGGGCCGACATTCTCTGCAACGTGCCAGAAGCTCATCTTCAGGTGGTGCATCATTGACTGAGCCTTGCTCTCATCATTGTCATAAGGTACCTGCTCATCAAGAATAGTGTAGTCGCCTGTCTCCTTGATATACTGAGCAGTAGAAAGTATCATCCACAGCGGATCATCAGAGAAGTCACCGCCGATAGCGTCGTTGCCCTTCTTTGTAAGGGGCTGATACTGATGATAGCAGCCGCCGTCTTCAAACTGGGTAGCAGCAAGGTCAAGAATTCTCTGTCTTGCTCTGTCAGGGATCTGATGAACGAAGCCGAGCAGATCCTGGTTGGAGTCACGGAAGCCCATTCCTCTGCCGATACCGCTCTCAAAATACGAAGCAGATCTTGACATATTGAATGTTACCATGCACTGATACTGGTTCCAGATGTTTACCATTCTGTTGAGCTTCTCATCAGAGGTCTCAACATGGTACTGTGCAAGCAGAGCGTTCCATGAAGCCTTCAGATCGTCAAGAGCCTTGTCAGCCTTTTCAGCTGTGTTCATAGCCTCTATCATCTCATAAGCCTTTGACTTGTTCATGGAGCCGTCAGCGTTCCACTTGTTCTCGCCGTTCTCAACGTAACCGAGAACAAACACAAGTGTCTTCTCCTCGCCTGCTGCGAGAGTAACATTCACGCAGTGCGAAGCCACGGGCGACCAGCCGTCAGCAACAGAATTTGAGGGCTTGCCCTCAAAAACAGTTGAAGGGTTAGCAAAGCCGTTGTAAACGCTTCCCATGAAGCTCTCTCTGTCGGTATCGAAGCCCTCGATATCGGAGTTTACGGTATAGAATGCGAAGTGATCTCTTCTCTCCTTATACTCTGTCTTGTGGAAGATAGTGGAGCCTTCGATCTCAACCTCACCTGTGTTGAAGTTTCTCTGGAAGTTCTCGCCGTCGTCCTGTGCGTTCCAGAGACACCACTCGAGGAAGGAGAAGAGCTTGAAGGTCTTGGGCTTGTCCGAGGTGTTCTTGAGAACAACCTTCTGAACCTCACCGTTATAGTTAAGAAGGAAACCTCAGCCTCAAGGCCGTTCTTCGAGCCCTTGATAATTGTGTAGCCCATACCGTGACGGCAGGAATAGCTGTCAAGCTCTGTCTTAACAGGGCTCCAGCCGGGGTTCCATACTGTGCCCTCATCGTTGATATAGAAGTATCTTCCGCCCATATCAACGGGGACGTTGTTGTAACGGTATCTTGTGATTCTTCTGAGTCTTGCGTCCTTAAAGAAGCTGTAGCCTCCTGCGGTATTGGAGATCAGCGAGAAGAACTCCTGTGTTCCGAGGTAGTTTATCCAAGGATAGGGAGTTCTGGGGTTTGTGATGACATATTCCTTATTGGCGTCATCAAAAAAACCAAACTTCATAGTTTTTACCACCTTTCGTAATGTACAAGCTGCAGAGCACCGCAGCCTTGCATATATATTAAGCCGAAGCTTAATCTCTTAATAAGTTTCGCCCTTTGCGAGAACAAAGAACCTCTGCCAGCACTTGTAGGTCTGGCCGTTTGTAAGCTCTGTATAGCCCGATACATCACGGCTCACCGTCAGATTCGGAGCATCTATCATCGCTGTCATCGGCTCGGGGCAGAAATAGCCGTTAAAGCCCCTGTCGTTCCACATATTCCAGAATCTGAACTCCTTCGACACCTCGTTGCATACACGAAGTCCTGTCACAAGATCGGAAACTACCGCACCGTAGAAATCCTTGCCGTCAAGCTTGTTCATCTCAGCGGTGTACATATCGTTCGATATATCACAAAGCACAGGAGGCTTTGTGCCCTCTTTATATTCCTTGTCGTAATCATTCAGAGGCAGCAGCTTCTCGGTCGGCAGGCATCTGTCATCGAGCTCACATCTCTCTCCTATCGGGACTGACAGCCTCAGCGACTCCTCCCTGCCGTCATCGCTCATTGGCGAATTCATACAGGTGTGTGTGCATATCGACACAGGCAGAGCCTTATCACTGTTGCTGGTAAGATATATCTCCTGCAGCAGCCCCTTGTCCGACAGCGTGAACGTATAGCTTATCTTGAAATCCACAGGGAAGTACTGATACATCTCATCTCTCTTGTCAAAGGTGTATGAGGTTACCAGCACACACTTGTTATCCTCAGTGGAATAGCACTCTATCTCGTGCTCTCTCTTGTGCACCCAGCCGTGAATGAAATTGCCGAGTGCAGTTTCGTTTATCGGGAGATGATATTCCGCATCTGATGTTCTGAGCACTCCCTTGTTGAACCTGTTCGGCAGATACAGTGTCGGCAGACCCCATATCTCTCTTGCTGCATTTATTGTATCGGCCGTGCAGTCGTCCTTATAGCGGAAGACCTCGACCCTGTTCTCCTCATCTCTGAGCCTCAGCACAGATGCCCCCATTGTATTTGCTATAACGCAGACGTATCTGCCCGACATCATTCTGACGCAGGGTACGCCCTTGAACTGATAGTCCAGCTCAATTTTGTTCAAAAGTACCACTCCTCAAGATAACTTAAACGATTAAGATATCGAATTATATACAACTATTATAACACACCTCAGAGCTTTTGTCTAGTAAATTCACCATTTTGACATATAGAAATTTTCTTTGATTTTTGTGTACTTTTTACCAAAATAAATTTGAATAAAACGCTTTCGGGTGTCAATAATAAGAGCACAACGCCGTTATCGGCTTGATATACACATCAAAACGCAAAGGAGGAATACGATGCTTGACAGGATAGCACTTATCCTACTGATAATCGGAGGACTCAACTGGGGACTTATCGGACTGTTCAGGTTCGACCTTGTGGCCTTCATCTTCGGAGGTCAGGGAGCACTTCTTGCAAGGCTGATCTACACACTGGTAGCAGTGTCTGCTGTGTGGTGTATCTCGCTTCTTTTCAGAGAGCGTGAGGTAAAGCTCAGCACAGGAATGTAGCAAGGAAATGTGAAGGGAGCCTGTTTTCATGTAACAGGCTCGGGAAAACGGGTTTGCTTAGTCTGCGAAGAGAACAGACTTCCTTCCGATATTCTTGGAAAATTCCCTCAAAAAAAGCTCTGTGTTCTGATTACAGGAACACGGAGCTTTTCTCTTGAATATCAATATTTTAATATATTGAAAAATAGAAAACGGAAAGGCGTCGCTTTGAGCGAAAAATCAAAACGAAAATTGTGCAAATCTCCGAAATTGTTTTCAAATTTTTCCAATAGCTCGGATTTCACTTGACTAAACAGCCAAATTGACTAAACAGCCAAAAAGATATATAATAACTATGGTGTTAATATGTATTTGATATTAGCATCCGTTTTGTTGTCTCCTTTCTTTTGTTCTACACATAATTTTTTTATTTCATTTCCCGCCGAGCACCGTTGCTCGGTATTTTTTTGCAGGGAAAACCCTGCACCGCCTTCGCGTCATGCCTTTGCTTAGGCTTCTCCTGCCTTGACCGCAGAGCAAGAGAGTGCGGACTTAGTTAGATAGATCATCGGGGACTGGGACGTAGCCCCAGTGGGTCCCCCTAATCCAGCCGAGGCTGTCTTGACGAATGTTCAGATCTGACGAAGCAAAGTCTGTACTATTTTTGAGTTTATCGGCATAATGAACCTCCACGTTTTAAGGCGTGGAGGTTTTTGTTTCAGCTCACGTATTCGTCCTTGACCGTGCTTATCTTCCATATTCCGTTTTCAAGCACACAGGAA
>ONLC01000144.1 GCA_900318545.1 uncultured Eubacteriales bacterium | reverse complement strand
TATTTCACCGCTTTCAAAAAGTCGCTTTGCATTTTCTAAGCTTTTTTCATCAATGATCCTTGAATCCATAGCACACCTCGTTTCTGAAAATCTTTTCTATATTATTCTTATTATACCACACAGAGCTTCATTAGTCAAATCATAGCTTAGATCAAACGTGTCTTGACAAAACATAACTTCTGTGCTAAACTATTATTGGTACGGATAAATCATTAGAAAAGTTTAACGAAATAAAGTTAGTTTGCCGAAAGGAGCTGAGCATATGGACATCTACACAGCCGCCAATGAAATGAAAATGGAGAGAAAAACTATCTTCGACCTTGATATCCGTGTGACCTTTTATGCAAGGGTTTCCACTACCCGTGAGGAGCAGGAAAACTCCATCGAGAACCAGATCAATTTCTTCACCGATATGATACAAAATAATCCCCACTGGACTTATGTTGAGGGCTACGTTGACCGTGTCCGTGGCGAGGCTGCCGAGAACCGTGCGAACTTTATGCGTATGGTCGAGGACGGCAAGGCAGGCGTGTTTGACCTTGTGCTCACAAAAGAGGTCAGCCGTTTTGCAAGAAACACTATCGACAGCCTGACCTATACCCGGGAGCTCCTTCGGGCAGGTGTGGGAGTGTTCTTTCAGAACGATAATATCTGCACGATAGATACTGACTCGGAGCTTCGTCTGACTATAATGTCGAGCATCGCAGCCGATGAGGTACGCAAGCTTTCAGAGCGTGTACGCTGGGGTCATAAAAGGTCTATCGAAAGCGGAAATGTCCTTGGAAACAGCCGCATTTTCGGCTATGACAAGGACGACTGCAAGCTCGTCATCAACGAGGAAGAAGCCAAAATGGTACGCACGATATTTGAGCTCTACTCAACAGGGAAGTACAGCTCACGCAAGCTTGAAAAGATTCTTTTTGAAAAGGGCTATATTGGCAGAAACGGCACTCCGATACATCATAACACCATAAACGGCATAATACAGAACCCCAAGTATAAGGGCTGGTACTGCGGCAATAAGGTAAAGGTCACAGATTACCGCACCCGTGAGCAGCGTTTTCTGCCCGAGGACGAATGGGTGATGTACAAGGACGAAACGGGTGAGGTCGTGCCTGCTATCGTAAGTGAGGAGCTCTGGGACAGGTGCAACAAGATATTCAAGGAGAGAAGCACCGCTATAAAAAGCCGCACACGCTCCTTCAAGGATAAGAGCGTTTTCACGGGAATGATATGGTGCAGGGCACACAACGTCCCCTATTGGAGAACAAGCTATTCAAACTCAGTATCTAAGGGTCAGCCGATATATCAGTGGATCTGCTCTGAGAAGAAACGCTCGGGAGCAAAGTCCTGTTTGTCATTCTCGATACTCGAGAGCGACCTCTACAAGATCATCTCAGACCACTTCAAGCTGGTGGCGGGGAATATCGAGAAGTATGTCTCAGATTTTCTGAAAATATACAATGAGACCAATGCAGAGGAGAACACCTACAGGCAGATAAATGAGCTCAAAGCTCAGCTTGAAAAGGAAAAGGCAAAGAGAGAAAAGCTCCTTGACCTGTATACCGATGACGTTATCAGCAGGGAGGAGTTCCGTAAGAGAAATGAGGGAGCGAACCTTCTTATCTCACAGCTGGAGGAGAACGTTGCCGAGCTTGAAGAGGCGGCTTCAAGGAAGGTGGATTACGCTTCGGAGCTCAAAAAAATAGAAGAATATTTTAATACTATGTACTGTCCCGAGGGTGATATGACTAAGGAACAGGTCGATGAACTGGCACGCACGATCATCGACAGGATAGATGTTGTACCCGTGAACGAAAACACCATGAAGCTGGAGATAAAGCTCAAAACCGGCCTGTCTACGGACTTTTCTTACGTTCGCACAGGGGAAAGATATGCTCGACGTTCTGCCCCCATCAGCAAGAAGATGATCGATTCTTACAAGAATTCTTAATCATTGTCTGACTGAACATTGATAGAACAGGAGATCTGCGAAAGCAGGTCTCTTGTTTTTTGCTTGAAAACCATTGGCTATGACATTTCTGTAAAAAACTGCATAAACTATCCTAAGGAGGGATACTTATGCATGAAAACTATTTTATGGGAGCAAAGGTAAAAGGCGGCTTTTACAATGCCTTTTACGAGGAGATCAAAGCCAAAGGCTATTACGGCTATATCCTCAAAGGAGGAGCAGGAACAGGGAAGTCCTCACTGATGAAGAGGGTGTGCTCAGCTTTTGAGAATGACCAGCCCGTTACCTGCTATCATTGCTCGTCTGACCCTGATTCTCTTGACGCTGTAGTCCTGCACGGTTCAAAGGTGTATATCTGCGACGGTACTGCACCTCACGTAATGGAGTGTACCTATCCGGGTGTCAGCGAGGAGATCATAAACCTAGGACAGTTCTGGGACAGGGAAGTCCTGAAAACGAATGAAGAGCAGATTGTTTCTTCAACGAACGAGAATAAGCTTCTTTTATCCCGTGCCTCGGATTGCCAGTCTGCACTTGCAGACGTCTGCGGCAGTGTCAGCAAAACAGCCTCAGTTCTTATCGATGATGAAAAGCTTGCTGCATTTTCAAAAAGGCTTTTCAAAAAGCTTATCCAAAAGCCGCTTGATAAAAAGGGCTCATACACCGTCCGCCAGCTTACTGCACTCACAGAATACGGCTGTATGACATATCTCGATACCCTCGACAGCTATGAGCAGGTATTCACAATGAACGATACTCTTTTCCATGCGGCACACAGACTGACGGAGCTTATAAGTGCTCAGGCAGAGGCTAACGGCTATGATGTAATTATCTGCCCCTCTGTCGCATTTGATAATACCGCCTTTGAGCATATCCTCATACCCGAGGCAGGCATCGCTTTTCTGTCAGATACACCGCTTACAAAGCTTGGGGACATTGGCGAGAAGCTCAATATGAGACGCTTTTACGATATGAAAAAAGCAGCAGGCTTAAAATCGGTAATAAGGCTTGATAAGAGCCGTATTAAGGTGCTGAGTGAGCTTTGCTATAAAACTATCGCAGATGCCAAAAGGATACACGATAAAATAGAGGAATACTATATAGGCTCTATGGATTTTGAGAGCATTGAAGCCCTTACCGATGCTCTTATCGGTAAGATAGCTGCTTACTGACAAATATCCTAAAATTGTGTTTTCAGCTTGACAATAGTTGTACTATCTACCAAAATCGGAGTTCTATTCTTTACTTTTGAGGTAAGTTGTGGTATAATTTTATTTTGAATGATAGTGTGTATTTTCAGGTTGAAAGGAGACTTAGTATGTCGGCTCCAGCAGTTGCAGAGGATTATCGCCGTGACCGCATTGAACGTTGCAAAAGCTCTGAGAGTATAGACTACAGAGTGCTCCGTGACAGAGGTGTGTTTCTGCTTGGTGCAGAGGAACTTCTGTATCTTAATGAGCTTGAAGAAGTACTGACCGAGAAGAGTGTTCCTATCAACGAAGCAGCTATCAGCAATAATGAGTTTATGATAGCCCTTGATCTGAAGGAGTCGCCACTTGATGCTGAAAGCCGTGAAGAGCTTGAAAGCTATGTGGGAAGAAAGCTCCTTATAACTGATGACAGAGACAAGGCAGGTTATATTTCAGCGATAATCCCTGTGCTTTATGCTCCGAGGATTTACGGAGCAGGCATTGAGAACTGTGAGCTTCCTCATGAGAATGAGAGTATGAATGCAGCCGATCTGCTGGGTGCGATATTGTTTTTAGCATCACGCAGGAAAAGTCTTCGTATGTGCGTTTATTATGCAGGACACGGCGGCTGTACCGTAAAGGGTGCAAAAAGCGTTGAGAGCGGCGGCTATGACAGGATAATGTCTTATGAGGATGCAAAGAAAATGTTTGCTTTCTCAAAGCAGCACCCCGATGAGCTTTTCTATTTTGATGACAGCTATGACGGTCAGCTTGAGCTTCTTCACAAAAGGCTGTTTGAGTGTCTTGAAGAATTCGACCGCATCTGCCGTGAGAATGAGGTGCATTACTTCCTCGGCGGCGGTTCGCTTTTAGGTGCTGCGAGGTACGGCGATATCATTCCCTGGGACGATGATATGGATGTTATGATGACAAGGGAGGAATACGATAAGTTTCTGTCTGTCGTTGATAAGAGCATTAATAAAGAGGATTTCTTCTTTCAGTCTTCCGCCACCGATCCGATGTACCACAGCATATTTACAAAGCTCCGCATGAACGGCACTGTTTATGCGACAGCCTTTTCAAAAGAGCACTACCACCTGCATCAGGGCGTGTTCATTGATATTTTCGTACATGACAAGACCTCTGACTTGAAGATTTTAAGAAAGCTTCATGTTTTCCTGACGCTGTTTGCAAGGTCAATGGTGTTCAATAAATGGGCAGAAAAGCCGATGCATTTCTATGGAAGGCTGAAGCCTGTCTGCAAGCTTGCAACTGTATTTATCGAGCACAGCAGAATAAAGACGCTTGAAAAAATACAGCATAAGGTCGTGACCTTCTTTAATAAGCGGCATCACCGTTACCTCTATGACGGCACAGGCGAGCACCTGAGACACGGAGGCTTTCCGGCAAAGTGGCTCGCTGACACTGAGTATCTGCAATTTGGCAGAAAGAAATACCCCGTTCCTGCCCGGTATGAGAACTACCTTGCTTACTCCTATGGCAGCAGTTGGAAGGAGCCCGTTCCTGCAAGTCTAAGAAGATCGGGTCATGACGTAGTTGAATTTGACTTCAATAAAAAGTAAAGGTGAAATACAAAAATGTTGGATATAATTCTTTTCGGCACAGATGAAGGTGCTATAAGCAAACAGCTTGAAGCACTTACTGCCGCAGAGAGCTTTCAGGATAAGAGCGTTTGTATCCGTATAATGGATCATACGGGCTCTTATAATGTAAAGGAAGAATATAACGGCGTTCGGGGTTCTGTCACATATAATGATGTGTCAGAGCTTTCCGAGCCTCAGGCATATAACTTTGCCCTCAAAGAGTCTGACGGAGACCGCATCATGTTCATCACTGATGACGGAATCATACCGCCGAACTCCCTTGATGCGGCTATGCGTTCGGTAACAAAGCGTGATATAGTTTCGCTCACACCCTACTGCATGAATGAAGAGAAAAAAGAATATGTAACTACTCTGTCTTTCAAGATGACATTTGATCTGAAACGCCGCTATAATGTCGATCTTAAAATGTTCCCCGAGAGATTTCATATCTGCTTTTCGGCATACATTTTTAATAAAGCGTTGTTTGAGGACATAACCTTTGATGAGAGTCTTCCTGTTGACTCCGACATGAAGGTGCTTATGAAGCTTCTTGATGAGCAGGGCGGTTATCTTCTTCTGGACAGGCCATATAACTGCGGTCACCCGAATGAGAGAGATTTCTTCAATTACCCTCCGCAGTTTGAAAAGTGCTGGTATGAGGAATCCGTGGACAACTTCCTTATCGATGCTGTAAAGCCTGATTCTTCGATATTTGTAAATCACTTTGTTCTTTATCTTATCTGCTGCAGATTTGCCTGCAACATGAACGAGAGGGATAAGAGTATTCTATCGCCCGACGAGGCACAGATGTTTTTCAAAAAGATCGGACAGGCATTGAGATATGTTGATGACATTACTATCTCAAGCTGTCATCATCTGACGGGAAAAGGCATTATCCCGAGATTTTTCGTTCTCAATCTCCTGAGACTTAAATATAACGATTACGAGCTTATGCCCGAGATCAGTGCTACCGCTGCCGAGATCTCAGCGCATATAGGCGGCAGCCAGATATGGTCGCTCGGTGCATCAAAGCTTGAATTCAAGGTGCTTTACCATGACGGTGAAAACCTTGTAATGGACGGCTTCTATCCGGGAAGCTATGTATTCAGTGAGGGCGATATAGAGATTTTCGGAGTGCT
>ONLC01000266.1 GCA_900318545.1 uncultured Eubacteriales bacterium | reverse complement strand
CTCTCTGACAATCCTGATATTTCCAGTTTGAGAACGCCGCCATTATCGCCGTCCTTTATCTTTGCCCCGTCCATTGTAAGTCGCGGATAAATGCCGCTCTGAAGCTGTAATTTCTTATTGTTCGCACCTGTCACATTGCCGCCGACTGAACCTCCGTTTGAGAGCTTGAATGTCACGTTGCCGACAGAGAGCGAATCAGAAGCCCCCTCCTTCAACAGCCAGTTTTCGGCGTTCTTGGAGTATGAAGCCTTTCGTCCGTCATTCTTGTTGATGTCCACACGGATGCGATGACTGCTTTCTGCTGCATCAGCTGACAAGTGCGGCAAGACTGTGCCTGAATAAGGTAATACATTACACATCATAGCTGCACAAAGCAGTACAGAGATCGTATTCTTAAGATCCATTTATGCTCCCCCTTTGAAAGAACTGACAATTCTAAAACAATTATAACAGGTCGATCATTAATATTCAATGACCTTTTGCGCAATTATAGTGATATTATCAGCCATGATCCTTTTAGCGTAAAAGCTCCCCAACTGATTGGGGAGCTTCTTTCTCATTCATTGTGAATTCATATTATAATATCGTTTCAATATTACGTGCTGAATAGAGGAAACGGTCGATGTACACAATAGTATGCACCTCGTCAACATGATAAAAGATCAGGTAGTTTCCGACCGGAATAAAACGGTAGCTGACCTTAGAAATATGAGGATATACAGGAAATGCAAGCGGTGATGAATCAAGCATTGTTATATTATCCCTGACCTTTTTAAGCAGACTGCCTGCTGCACCTCTGTTTTTCAGCGTTCCCGCGATGTACAACAGAACGCTGTCAAGGTCCGACTCAAAGGACTTAGTGACCAGTATCTTATAGTGCATATTTGCTCTCCAGTCTTGCAAATGCTTCATCAGCGGCAGATACGTTTCCGTCAGCTATATCCTGCTCTGCTTCATTGAGCTTCCTTTCGATGTCAGCCCTGCTGTTGACTATCACGTTCTGAGGTGAAGGAAGCTGTACCGGAAATGGCAGACTTCCGGTAAGATTGACCTGACAGAGGAGCATATTAACTGCATCTGAAATTGTAAGTCCAAGCATAGCAAGTGTCTGCTCGGCGTTATTCTTGGTTTCTTCGTTTACACGAATGTGGATAGTATCAGTTTTAGCCATAAAGCTCACCTGTCCTTTCGTTATTCTTTCAATCATATTGTATCACATTTGTTATACATTGTCAACACAAATTTGCAGCTTGCCTTAGAAGACATAGTCCGCCGCGGAATTTTAGTTTTTTTTCAAAAACTACTTGACAACCTCCGAAATACGTGCTATAATGGGTTTAGTTAAATAAGAGAACGTTTGTTCCAATAGCGTTGCCGTATCTTTAGGTTCTGATGCCGTACAGTTCAAGGCAAATGCGTGTTTTGAGCGCAGTTTCACAGTCCTGTCACATGATACTTCTGCAAATTCCACAGTAAAAGGCTGAGATTCCACTTTCGTTCCATTCTATCCTCAAATAACCGCGATATAATACAATCATAGAAACAAACACTACCCCCAATTGATCTGCTAAAAAGGAGAATTATTATGAAAAGAATATATATGTATTCATTTATGGCAGCTATGTTCGCAGCTTCACTCACAGGCTGCGGAAGCAGTGCAAATACAGATAGCTCAGCTTCAACTGAAAGCACAACCAAAACTTCTGTTGTATCCGAGCAGGACGAAAGCATTTCACTTGAAAAGCTCTCGAAGAAGGAAGAGACAACAGAAGCAGCGGAGTCCGCTTTTACCAAGCGCGATCTCGAGCAGACTGCTGACACGAGCGATGCTGAGAATATCACGGTTTCAGACGGCAAGACCATTGATATAACCTCCGAGGGCGTTTACGTCATCAGCGGCACTGCTGAGGACTGCACGATAAGAGTCGAGGCTGACGAGAATGCAAAGGTCCAGCTCGTACTCGACGGCGTGAGCATTACAAACAGCGATTTTCCGGCAATATATGTGGTATCCGCGGACAAGGTGTTCATCATCACCTCCGGGGAAAACATGGCGATCCACGCCGCGGCGAATATCGCAATGGCCATCGAAAACTTCAAGGGCCGCGGGTACGCCTCCCTGGGCGGTATCATCCTGAACCGCCGGGACGTGAAAAACGAGGAAGAAAAGGTCCGTGCTTTTGCCAAAGGCGCCGGACTGGAAATAACGGCGGATATCCCACGTTCCGCCGAGATAATCAAGTACGAAGATATGGGAATGACCTGCGTTGAAGGCGACCCGGAATGCGAGACCTCAAAGCGTTTTATTTCGCTGGCGCAGCTTCTTATCGACGAGGACAACAACAATGACTGAAGCTTTTTACATTACCGCGGAAGAGCTTTCAAAACGCAGTCCCGACGACCTGCCGGAGGAGCTGAATTCCGCAAAGCATATGATATACAGCTCTCCAGCGACCCTTGATTTCAACTCTCCCGGCGCTAAGGGCTTCGGCGTAAAGCGTGCGGGGCTGGTGATACCCGGCTCGGTGATGCTGCTTATCGCTCCGGGCTGCTGCGGAAGGAATACCCAGCTGCTCAACGATCTTGGCTACAGCGACAGGTTCTTCTATCTGATGCTTGACGATACGGACATCGTCACGGGAAGATATGTAAGCAAGATACCCGAAGCCTGTGCAGAGCTTCTTGAAGAGCTT
>ONLC01000192.1 GCA_900318545.1 uncultured Eubacteriales bacterium | reverse complement strand
TTCTCATCGCAGCTGAGGGTCACAGCCCCGGGGTCAAGCCTGAGTCTCATAGAGTCCCTCACTATCTCCGAGAAAAGCACAAGACACTCTCGGAAAAGCACCCTTGACTTGTCTGTGCCGTCAAGCACCTTGAGCATTTCATACTCGCTTTTTGAGATCATCGCCCTTGCAAGCTCCCGTGCTGTCAGTGCTGCCGTTTTAAAGATACCTCCGTCAAAGTACTCTATACATCGCCCGATGTTTCCTCTGCCTGCCTGTACAGCCTCGGCGGCTTCGGTCGGCTGAGCCTTTATGATCGTTTCAAGGTACTCCGCACTCTGAGCATCACTCACAGGCAGTGCCGCCAAAGATATAACTCTTGAAAGCACCGTCGGCAGGAAAACCTCACGGCTTGCCGCTGTCATAATGATAGCTGTGTGTTCGGGAGGCTCTTCAATAAGCTTTAAGAGAATGTTCTGTATCTGCACAGCTGTTATCACCGAGCGGTCAAGGTCGGGTATTATGTATACCTTCATTCGGCTTTCGGTAGGGGCTATCACTGCATCGGAAACTATCGGGCGGATATCATCTACCATATAGTTTCCCTTAGAGCCCGATTTCGGCATCATCACATCAGGGTGAGCCTTCTCAAGTATCAGCCTGCAGGACTTGCACCTTCCGCAGGGCTCACCGCTCCCCTCCTCACAGAGAAGTGCCGCCGCCGTGTAAAAAGCAAGCTTCTTCTTTCCGAGACCCCTCTCCCCGTGGATTATAATAGAGTGCGACTCTCTGCCCTTAGTTATCATATTTCGTATGAGCTCCTTTGAGCTCTCATTTCCGTAGATGCGGTAGTTCATATCATACCTGCTCAAATCGGTCGATGTTGGTAACGAAGATAGTCGCACCGCCTATGTTTACCTCAACAGGATAGGGCGAGCCAAGATCGTTCTCTGTCACTGTCGAGGACGGAACATACTGCTTTCTCTTCTTGCACTTATCACGGCAGGTAGCTATTACCTTGTTCACCATTTCGTCCTGACAGCAGATAAGAAAGGTAGTATTTCCCGACTGGAGAAACCCTCCCGAGGACGCCATTTTCGTAGCCCTTATACCTTCCTTTCTGAACGCCTTGTTCAGTGCGTAAACATCATCGTTGTTTACAATTGCGTAAACCAGTTTCATATTTATTCCCCTTTCACGGTCACATAGACCGTCTTTATACTATAGTACTCCATAAGCCTTGCGGTGCTCTCGTTTATGACCTCACCGCAGACCGCTATCGGCACCGCAGGCTGACAGCCTGTTATAGTCCTTGCACATATCCGCCCCACAGCCTGCGCTGTATCAACAAGCTCCGCAGGCGAGAACATCGCCTCTCTTATGCTCATTGCCCTCTCACAGGGGAGAAGACCCGGCATATCTGTCAGTTCGGGCTCTCCTGCTCCGATCTCGGAAAACGCCCTCACTACACGCTCAAAGTCTTCGGGTCTTGTCTCCGAAGACGGCATAAGCACCGCGTATCTTATATCCGAGTACTCGGGCTCAATGCCTGCTTTTCTCAGTCTGTCCGCAAGCTCATTACCCGTCAGCCCCGACTGTAAAGCATCGACAGTCAGCTTCATAGGCTCATCACCCACAAGAGTGAAGCCGGCCTTTGTAAGCCTTTCTCTGCACTCAGCCGTTCTCTCGCAGGCAGTGCGTATCCTCTTTGGCAGATCTGTGCAGACAAGAGCATCACTTGCTAAGTCCAGACTTCTCAGCAGTATATATGACGGGCTCGTAGACCCAAACACCGACATTATCCTCTTTGCTTCCCGTCTCAGCCCATCGGGACAGCCCTCCGACAAATGCAGCATAGCCGTTCCCGTCAGACAGGGCAGAGTTTTATGTGCAGAGTCACAGCACATATCCGCCCCAAGGCTCAAAGGGTGCATATCCCTCTGTGTGAATTTCAGATAAGCCCCGTGAGCATTATCCACACAGAGAAGCACACCTGCCCTTTTGCAGACCTCGGCTATGCCACTGATGTCACACATAAAGCCGAGATAATCGGGCGAGGTTATATATACGCAGTCAAAATCCGACATTTTCAGACATTTCTCCACATCTGATGCCGTTATAAAGCTTGAACACAGCGAGGGCGAAGCCTGCTCAGGATAGAGCCAGCTTACCTCAG
This sequence comes from uncultured Eubacteriales bacterium, assembly GCA_900318545.1. Taxonomy (GTDB): domain Bacteria; phylum Bacillota; class Clostridia; order Oscillospirales; family Ruminococcaceae; genus Hominimerdicola. The sequence continues at coordinate 2,303 of ONLC01000192.1, read as the reverse complement.
CACCCAGCAGAGCACAGCCGTCAAGGAAAGCCTTGTGGCAGTTTCTCCCTGCCAGCACCCGAAGCTCTCCCCTGTAAGCTCTCACAAGCCCCAGCATAGTCTTTATGCACTGACTGGAGCCCTCTGCTGAGTAGAGCGTCATTCCCGAGCCGTATGCCTTCGACATCTGCTTTTCGCTCTGCCCGATGATGCCCTCTGCTTCGTAGAGGTAGTCTGCGCCGCTTATCTCGGTAATGTCATAGGGCTCACAGCCCGTAACAGGCACTCCCTTGTGCCCCGGCATATGAAGCCTCAGAGTGCCGCCTTCGGCATAGGAGTGCACAAATTCGTCAATATATCTCATTTGTTCTGCCCGAGAGCCCTTCTAAGAACCGCCGAGCTGACACCTCCTGCTATATGCTTTCTTGCGAGAGCTATCGTGCGTGATACCGTTGAGCGGTTCACTCCGCAGTAATCAGCTATCTCCTGCATGGTCATTCCCCTCACATAATACATTATTATATAACATTTCTGCTTTTTAGTCAAATTCAGTCTGAGAGCCTCTCTCAGAAGATCGTTTTTGATCTCCTCCTCAAAGCCCGAGGGGTCGGTGCTGCGGTCTGCTATGTAGTTGTCTATAAGATCGAATGAGAGTTTTTTCATTTCTGCTGCCTTTCTGTTGGTTTTATGGCGATGATGAGCCTGCATCAGTACGCCTGAAAATATAAATAAATTATGAACGGACAGTACACTATATATAGTGAGAAATTTTTTGGACAAACACAATTTTCAAATATTTTGTTCAAATTGAGGGAATTATAACGGACAGTTTGTGCAAAATGCCGTTGAAATTTACGGAAATATGTGTTATAATACCAATGTTAAATCCCAAAAAGGGCGATTAATCGGACAACTTTCCTCGACCGAGAAAGAAAAATGCGGCATTGAGGGCAGTTCAAAAGATAAAAAAACCGAGTAGTCGGAATTTCGGGACTTAAAGGCGGTATTGTGTAAGCCGTCAGAAATCTTTGCGTAAAGAGCCGAAAAAAATAAATGGTCTTACGCAATAGGAGTCGTGTAAAAATTTATGGAGAAAAAGAAGCTTGACCGATTGCCGTTGGAAGAGCTTACAGCAGGTATCAACAGATTTTCTGCACTCGCCAGAGAAAGAGAGCTCACCCCCGAGGAAGCTTCCGAGAGGGAGGCACTCCGCATGGAGTATCGCAGGAGATTTCGTGCAAACCTGACTGCACAGCTTGAAAATACGACGATCGTGGAGCCTGATGGCTCAAGAATCAGGGTTTCGGATATGAAACGCAGCGGGGAGGATAATAAGAAGTGACAGGACTATCGAGACAGAAGCAGAAGCTGTTGTTTATGAAGCAGCTTTTTGAGCACAGGACTGACGAGAAGCATACCCTCACGGGAAACAGGCTCATCGAGATACTCGGAGAGAACGGCATCAAGGCCGAAAGAAAGACTATCTACGATGATATAAAGACTCTCTGCGACAGCGGAATGGACATAGAGACCACTAAGGACGGCCATTCAAACGCTTATTATCTCGCAGACAGGCTGTTCCAGGACGAGGAGCTTTATGTTCTCGCTGATGCAGTCGCATCGAGCAAGTTCCTGACACTGAAAAAATCCAAGGAGCTGATAAAGAAGCTCCAGCAGCTGACATCTGATTATAAGGCTAAGGATCTGAGAAGGCTTGTTTATGTTGAGAACAGGACAAAGACCTTCAATGAGCAGATCTATTATGCTATAAATAAGATACAGGAAGGCATCTTCACACAGTCTCAGATACGGTTCAAGTATTTTGAGTACACCGTAGAGAAGAAAAAGCAGTTAAAGCACGGCGGTGAGGTCTACACCGTATCTCCGTATGCACTGGTATGGGAGAACGAGAACTACTATCTTGTATGCTTCAGCGAGAAGCATCAGAAAATCTCACGTTTCCGTGTTGACAGAATGACCCAGGTAGATATGACTGAGCTTCCTGCCCGTGACCTTTCCGATGAGGAGCAGGCAGAGGTAACAAATCTTCAGAGCCTGTACGGAATGTACGGCGGTGAGCTTATGGAGCTGAAAATACAGTTCGATAACGCGCTTATAAATGTCGTAATGGACAGGTTCGGCGAGAAGACTATCTGTCACAAGAATTCAGAGAACACCTTCTACATAAACCGTGAGGTGCAGATAGCTCCGACCTTCTGGGGCTGGCTGTTCCAGTTCGGAAACAAGGCAAAGATACTCGAGCCTGCGGCAGCCGTTGAAATGGCAAAGGCCGAGATCGGGAAGCTTAGCTCAAATTACTGATA
>ONLC01000143.1 GCA_900318545.1 uncultured Eubacteriales bacterium | reverse complement strand
CATTCCGCCGACTGTTTTGCCTGCCGATGTTTTTGCATCATTCACGAAAATATCGCACCACATATTAATAAAGCACTGCTGATAATCCTGAACTATCTCAGCACCCTTGCTCGAATAGAACTCCTTGACCGTGTGAAAATGATAATAGCCTGCGTACCACTGCTTTACCTCCTCGGGGAGGCTTTCAAAGCAGGCGGAGATATAGTGCTGAACCAGCTCCTCGCGCTGAGCCCTTGTGGTTTTGCGAAGGTCATTCTCTCCGTCAAAGCGAAGCACCTTATCCTTATGTACCTCGAACATCTATATCGGGGTCGGGCTCTGCTATAGCTGCAAGGCTGTCAAGCTCTGACTGTATCGTATCAAGGTCATTTGTAACGCTCGTATACCAGAGCTTTCCGTCATAGACTCTTATCATGGCACCGCCTACCGTGGTTTCGGAGTTCTGCTTGACATCTCCGTTTGACACACTGTAGTTAGCCGAGCAGCTATGCTCTATGCGTATATCACTGTAAAGCCCCTTTGGAAAAACATACATAATAACTGTCCTCGCTTTCAATGTAATGAATTACATTATAACATGATTTTAAGAAAATGTAAAGCGGAAAACTCAAAAAAACCCGACAGTTCATTCTGTCGGGGAGTGATCTCTGGTGAATTCCAGTCTGAACATATTATCTACAGCTACACGCTCACCGTCAGTAAAAACGAGCTCCTTTGAGTAGCTGTCAAAAATGCGTACAGTACCTGTTTTGTCAACGTATTTTCCGCCTGCTTTTTTCTTGTCGGAGATAAAATAAGTAAGCCTTATCTCGGGGCGTTCAATGAGTCTGTCAAGGAGCAGATTCAATGCCGCATTGAGCTCATTTGCCTGATCCTCGGAAAGCTCTGCTTTGCTCTCCGTCAGACGGGCGGTCTCGGTAACTGCATCTGTGTAGCCGACAAGAGCCTCAAACGGGCTGAACTGTGCGGCTCTGTCCTTTATCGGCATTGGTGGGAACTCCTTATATTCAGGGCGGGTAAGGTGCTTTATATCATCGTATTTGCCGTTCATACCGCACACCTCTGTCAAGAAAGATACACTTATTTTAACATACTGATCGGGCGCTGTCAAGAAAAAGATAAGCCTGTGCCTGCATTGAACGAAAAACACCTCTGCCGATATGCGGCAGAGGTCAGTTTCAAAGTGTTCATTTAAGCTTACCGTAATCCTCGTCGGAGACAGGCTCGCACCATTCAGTGCTTGTATCCTCTCCTGCGATCTCCAGCGCAAGGTGAGAGAACCAGCTGTCGGGAGCTGCCCCGTGCCAGTGCTTTACCTCGGCAGGTATATTGATAACCTTTCCCGGAGTCATCTCAACGGCTTCCTTGCCCCACTCCTGATAGTAGCCTCTTCCGCCAACGCAGATAAGCATCTGACCGCCGCCGCTTTTAGCGTGGTGGATATGCCAGTTGTTGCGGCAGGCAGGCTCAAAGGTAACATTGAAAACAGATACCTGCTCGGTTGACACAGGCGCAAGATAGCTCTGACCTACAAAGAACTTGCCGTAGGGGTTCGGCTCTCCGACAGGGAAGAAGATAGTGTTCTGATACCTGTCCTTGTCGGTCTGCTCGGGAGCGGCTTCGTTCCAGACCTCCTTGGCCAGCCTGAACACAGCCCAGCCCTTTGGCCAGCCGACATACATAGTCGCATGAGTTATTATAGCTGCTATCTCCTCTTTGGTAACTCCGTGAGCCTTTGCATTCTGCAAATGATAGCTGAGTGAGCTGTCGGTTATGCCCGATGCCATCAGCGACACCACCGTTATAATGCACTTTGTTTTTACATCTATTGACTGCCCGTTCCAGACCTCACCGAAGAGCACATCATCATTCAGATGTGCAAACATCGGAGCAAAGTCCCCGAGCTGATCTCTGCCTGCTGTCTGAACTATTTTCTCACTCATAATATTACCTCCGTTATTGTATTCTGACACAATGTCACTATAGGTATTATAGCATTATTCTGACACGATGTCAACACCTTTCGGAGCATTTGCATATTTTTGGCAGGTTGCACTAATCTCAGCTGCCGCAATTGTGACATTGTTCAAATTCAAAGCACGGCAGGCACCCATATACGCATTTGCGTTTCGCCCCTGTTTGCCCAGCAGAAGTAAGGTATTGCTTTGGCATCAGTTTTTGAAAGCTCGGGAGCTACGAACGAGTACAGGTCATTTCTGCTCTTTGCCCTCAAAGCATTTACTGAGAGAGCCGTTATTCCGTTCAGACCCTCGGCTTCACAGGGCTTTGCAGTGAGATCTCTTTTCAGCCGCAGAGACAGCACATCGCCGCCGTTGTCAACGCCCTCAAAGCAGTATACGAGCGGTCCTCTGCACACGCAGGCCTTACCGCTGAGCTCGGGGATACGCTCGGCTGCATATACGAGCCTTGCCTGCTCATCAAGGCTGAGCTCTATCACATCACCCTCGTAAACGCTCATGTAAGCGTAGCCGTTTTTCTCTTCATACTCTGCATCGGAGCCGTTTTTAGAAAGCCTTGTGGCCCTGCTCCATGAGGGCAGCCTGAGGGCGAGCCTTCCTCCGCTTAACACGGTGTATCTGACCTTCATATCAAAGGGGTATTCAGTTTGGCAGCGGAGCTTAACTCCGTTTTCAAAGCTTACCTCTCCTGCCGCATACAGGTGACAGAAGGCGGTATCGCTGCTCTCGCCGTAGGCATATTTGCCGAGCGACATTATAGTTCTTGCAGCATTTGGTGGGCAGCAGGCGCAGGCGTACCAGCCGGGTCTCTGAGTAAGGTCGTGCCTGTGGGTGGGAGCTTTGCCTGAAATCCCTGGTACACACTCCAGCGGATTTACATAGAAAAAGCTCTTTCCGTCAAGCGCCATTCCTGCAAGAACAGTGTTGTAAAAGGCCTGCTCCATTACATCAGCGTAGCGGGCATCGGGCTTTGCTTCAAGCATACGGGAGGCAAAAAACATCAGCCCTATAGCGGCACAGGTCTCTGAGTAAGCTGTATCTGAGGGGAGATCGTTCTCAACTGAGAAGGCCTCTCCGTGAACTGTTGCACCTATGCCTCCTGTAACATACATCTTCTTCTGAGTGATATTATCCCAAAGGCGGTCACAGGCATCAAGAAGCTCCTTGTCATCGGTTTCGGCGGCAAGGTCAGCCATAGCAGTGTAAAGGTACACCGCTCTTACAGCATGGCCTGTGGCCTCTCTCTGCCTGCGGACGGGAGCTGCACTCTGCTGATAGGCATTGTCCTCGGCATTGTTGCCCCAGACAGTCCAGTCACGCAGAGCCTTCTCCTTTTTGTAGAACTCGGTGTCAACGCCCCTTACATCTACAAAGTGCTTTGCAAGCTCCAGACAGTGCTCATCACCGCTCACACGGTAAAGCTTCATAAGAGCGAGCTCTATCTCGGGGTGTCCCGGGTAGCCTTCCTTTCCGTCACGGACAAATCTGTTGTAGATGTGCTCTGCATTTTTCAGGCACACATCAAGAAGCTCCCTCTTACCTGTTGCCTCATAGTATGCCGCACCTGCCTCAAACAGATGCCCTGAGCAGTACATCTCATGGCCTTCAAGAAGGTTCGTCCAGCGTTTGTCACGATCCTTTATAGTGTAGTAGGTGTTTATGTAGCCGTCCTTGTCCTGAGCGGCTCTGATCTTTGAAATAAGCTCATCTGCTCTTTCTTCGAGCTCCTTGTCAGGATAGTCTGACAGCGAGAAAGCGACCGCCTCGAGCCATTTAGCCGCATCAGAATCCTGAAAGACCATTCCGTAAAATCCGTCACCGATATCATCACCGTTAAGTGCCTTGGCGGCATTCTCGAAGTTTTTTACTACGTGGCTTTTCTCGGTGCCTGCACGGTCGTTGAGTATCTCATACTGGTAGGGAATAACTGTGCTTCTTACAAGCTCCTGATATCTGCCTGCAAAGCCCTCAGCCTTATATGCCCTTATATTTATCTGCTTTTGGGTTTTCATAGTATTACCTCCATGGAGTCATTTTCTACATTATAAACTATCGGTGAGGAAAAATCAATACGCTTTTGGTTGTGAGAATACCACAAGTTTTGCTGTGTCGGATAGTGCAAAGTGCTAAAAGTTTCGCAAAAGAGAAAAAGCGGTTGACTCGATGTTATAATATTGCTATAATATCAGAATAAAGCAAATCAAGGAGGGGCATTATGCGAATAGGTGTTGACTACTATCCCGAGCACTGGGACGAGAGCCTGTGGGAGCAGGATGCAGAGCTTATGAAAAAAACAGGAGTGAGGCTTGTCCGACTTGCGGAGTTTGCATGGTGCAGGCTTGAACCCTCGGACGGGGACTTTGACTTTTCGTGGCTTGACAAGGCGATAGATATCTTTTCCGAAAAGGGGATAGAGGTAGTTCTCGGCACACCCACGAACTGCCCTCCGAGGTGGTTGTGTGAAGCTCACCCCGAGATACTTCCTGCAGGAGATAACGCAGAGATAAACCCTATAGGCATAAGGGGTCACCGCTGCCTTAATTCACCTGTATTCAGAAGGTACGCAGAGCGTATAGTCAGGCAGATGGCTGAGCACTACCGTGACAGCAGCACGGTCACGGCATGGCAGATAGACAACGAGCTTGAAGCGAACATCTGCTATTGTGAGAGCTGCAATAAAAAGCACATCGAATGGCTGAAAGGAAAATACGGCACGCTTGAAGAGCTCAACAGGGCTTACGGAAATGTTGTCTGGAGCGGTGAGTACTCCGCCTGGGAGCAGATCGACCCGCCCTACGGCGGCTACAACAGGGCGTGGCTGAACCCTGCGTATATGCTGGATTACCGCCGCCGCACTGCCGAGGACGTGACCGAGTTTGCAGCCTTTCAGGCAGATATCATCAGAAGCGTTATCCCCGATGCAAAAATAACCACGAACACATGGTTCTGCTCTGAGATGCCCGACTTTTACAAGCTGTTTGAGGGTCTTGACTTTGTTTCCTACGATAATTACCCGACTACCATTATTCCGAATGAGCCCGAGGATATATATACTCACGCAGTACACCTTGACCTTATGAGGGGGATAAAGCAGCAGAGCTTCTGGATAATGGAGCAGCTGAGCGGTGCTATGGGCTGCTGGATGCCCATGCAGAAAACGCCTCGGCCGGGCATGATAAAGGGCTATGCTTTGCAGGCCTTTGCACACGGAGCTGATACAGTGGTGCATTTTCGCTGGAGAACAGCAAACATCGGTGCAGAAATGCACTGGCACGGCCTTATAGACCACAGCAATGTTCCCGGCAGACGCTTTGAGGAGTTTGCAGACCTTTGCCGTGAAGCCGAGAACCTTACGCAGTACATCGGCACCGAGCTTGATTCAAAGATCGCAGTTCTGTACTCTGTTGAGAGCGAATATGCGTTGGGTCTGCAGCCGCAGACAGAGGGCTTCAGCTACATGGAGCAGATAAAGCTTATGCATCAGGCGTTTGCAAGGTTCGGTGTCAACGTGGACATCATCGGTGAGAGTGCGGATATCTCGAAGTACAGGATAGTATGTGTGCCTGCTTTGTATGTGGTGCATGAGGATACAGTGAAGAAGCTCTGTAAGTTCGCTGAAAACGGCGGCACCGTTATCCTGACTGCAAGAAGCGGAGTTAAGGATGAGCATAACAACTGCATAATGCAGCAGCTCCCGACCGTTTATGCAGAGCTTGCAGGCTGTCACGTTTCGGAGTATGACCCTATCGGCTGGGGAACGGGAAAGGTTCTCTTCACGGACGGGGAGAGCTTTACCTGCAAGCAGTGGTGCGATATAATCGAGACTGACACAGCAAGGGTGCTCGCTCAGTATGACAGCGATTTCTATGCAGGCTCACCTGCGGTAACGCTCAACCTATACGGCAAGGGAGAGGTATACTACCTTGGCACCTTTGGCGAGAGAAGGCTTTATGAAAAGCTCGCACGCTCGGCACTGGACGAGCAGGGAATTGAATACTTCCCCGACCTGCCCATGAATGTCGAGGTAACAACACGCAGCAGCGAGGGCGGCTCGGTGCGGTTTGTTTTCAACAATTCAAAGAAGGAGCAGAGCTTTAATATAAACGGTGAGGAGATCTGCCTGAGGCCGTTTGAGATGAAGTACATATAAAAAAACTCCCGACGAACATGAACCGCCCCACATTGTGCGTACAGCACAAAAAAGCCCCTATGGCAAATAGAATTAAGCTACGAACTGGCTTCGCAATTCAAGCGGAGTCAGTTTTG